>DASTNU010001045.1:0-3466 GCA_035720605.1 Longimicrobium sp.
GGGGGCGTCCATCGGGCCCGGGTGCCAGCGAAAGGCCAGCTCGCCGCGCGCGGTGGACTCCGCGAACGCCCATCCCAGGTGCGCGTACACGTCCCAGTCCCGCCGCTCCGGGCTCGCCGGGCCCACCCGCACCGCGGCGCCCACGAACGCGCCTTCCACCCGGTTGTAGCGGAACAGGTGGTCGCCGCGGTCGTAGCGCAGCGCCGCCTGCATCCCCCCCTCCCGCTCCCGCGGCCGCACCACCGCCGCCAGGTCCGCGAAGTCGCCGATGTCCGGCGGCTCGTCCGTGGCCGGCCGCGGCGCGCCGGCAAAGGCGTCGTCCTCCAGCCGCCACACCAGCCGCGCGCCCGGCTGCGGCGCGTCCCACCCCGTGTTCAGCTCGAAGCCGCGGAGCGTGGTGACCACGCGGACGGCCACGGCGCCCCCCAGCAGCGGCGAGGCGACCTGCAGCTCGCGCCGCTGGCGGTACGGCAGCCAGTACCGGCCTTCCACCAGCGCGCTCTCCAGCTCGAAGAACACCCCCGTCTCCGTCACGACGAAGCGCCCGCCGCGCTCCACGAAGCCGAAGCGCGCCCGGGCGATGGCCGCGCGGTCCACGTCCACCCAGAAGGTCCCCGCCACCAGGCGGTGGTCCCCCGCCTCCTCCAGCTTTCCCGGCCGGGGGCGCACGGTGATGGGCACCAGCGTCACCGCGCCCTCGGCGGTGGAGACGCGCACCGGGTTGCCGGCGGCGTAGTGGTAGAAGTCGATCCCCCGGAAGGCGAAGGGATGCACGGCGCGGGCGATCTGGGCCCGCGAGCTGGGCGCCGCGCTGAGCGAAAAGACGGTGATGGTGTTGCCGTACAGGTGCGGGATGATCCAGGGCGCCTCCACCATGGAGCCGATGGTGTACGGCGCGGGCGCCAGCATCCGCACCCGGTGGCCCGTCACCGTCTGCTGCACGTCGCCGCCGCGGTCCCAGTGCACCTCGCCCGCGAACTCGTCCACGGTCACCGGGAGCTCGCCGCCCTGCGCCGTGTCCGCGCGCAGGGAAAGGTAGACGGTGGCGCCCATGTCCGCGCGGTAGTCCTCCAGCCCGGCGGGAATGCTGCTTCCCGACTGCATCACCCGCGTCACCAGCTCGCGCGTGGCGGGCGCGTCGAAGATGCTGTCGGCGACGGACGGGTCGATGGCCGGCGTCTGCGCGGCGGGCGGCGCGGGTGCCGCGCGCGCCGAGTCGGGCCTGCCGAAGCGGATGGTGTCGCGCTGGGAATGCGCGGGCGCGGCCGCCCCTGCCGCCAGGAGCGCCGCGCATACGGGTGCGAACAGCCTCATCGAGCCGGTCCGGATCGCTGCGTGTGGACGCACGGGCGCGCGTCCCTGCCACCGGACCGGCAAGCGCCGCGCCATCCCCGTCCTCCGCTCGCGATGCGGTGACCGGGACGCAGCGGACTCGCCCCTCACGGGGGAGGCCCGCGGAGGTCGGGGACGGGCGTTTTCTCCGCGCCTCCCCGGGGCCGATTTTCTCGAATCCGGCATCACCCCTTGCCATCCACCGCAGCGCATCGCCCACCGGCACCAAAGCGGCCACGGTGCGTACGCCGGCCCGCAACAAAGCCGTTTGATCCCGCGGTCCGCACGCGGAGCGCGGCTGGAAGATGCATTATCCGCCTGACGAAAGCGGGGCGCCAGCTGAAAATAAACGTCGTCGAACGACGACCAAGTGTACGAAGTAAACGAGATACCCTACCTTGATGCGACCGTCGGCGCGCACCGCGCCGGCGGCTGTTCACCCAAGCCAGGGAGGTAGGACATGCGTGGATGGATCCGGATGACGCTGCTCGTCGTGGCGATGGCCGCGGTATCCGCCGCGTGCTCGCGCGCGGACGGGATCGCCGCGCCCGAGGCGGCGGACGTGGTGCGGGACGAAGGCGGCACGACGCAGTCGGACAGCACCGGGCGCTGGGGCGGCTACATCGGTAGCGGCGGCTGAGCGGGAGGAGCGGGGGGCGGGCGGTGATCGCCCGCCCCCATCGACGTCAGGTATCCAGTGTCTCCGTGAGCGCCGACACCAGCTGCTCCGCCAGCGCGTCGGACGCGGGGGAGAACTCGGGCGGCGGCTCCACCGCTTCCGGCTCACGACGGCCTTTCCCCGCCTTGCGGGCGGCCTCGAGCAGCTCCTCCGCCTTCAGCCGTTCCTGCGACTCGTCGCGGCGGCACGCCGCGGCCAGGGCAAAGCTGGCCGCCATCTCCTGCCGCACCCACTGTCCCAGCATCGCCGCGCCGGACGCCACGTTGATGAGTGCCTCCGCCGAGCGGTCCAGGTCCGTGCCGCAGTCGACCAGCTGCCACACGCTTGACCACGCGTCCTGGAACCGCGCCGCGTCGCCGCCGCCGCCGGCCGCCTGCGCCAGGTTGGACCAGGCCAGCAGCCGGTCCGACGGGCGCGCGATGTGCGGCAGCACCGCGGTGAAGGTCTCGTACGCCTGCGCGTAGTAGCCGCGCGACATCCAGTAGCGCGCCACGTCGTGCGCCAGCGCGGGCAGGCGGGGGTGGCGGCGGCCGTAGCTGCGAAAGGCGGCGCGGGCGTACATCTCGGCGTGCTCCGCGTGCTCGCCGGTGGCGGTGATGCAGAACAGGTCGTGCAGCACCATGGAGCGCACGGACCACAGCCCGTAGCGCCGCGAGGCCCGCAGCGCGCGCAGCAGCCGCACCCGCGCCTTGGGCGCGTCGCCGCGCTGCATGTGCAGGTTGGCGATGCCCAGGTGCGCCAGCCCGTAGTGGCGCCAGTCGCGGTTGCGGCGCGCCAGCGCCAGCGCGCGGCGGAACCACGTCTCCGCCCGCCGGTAGTCCGCCGCGCGGCGGGCCACCATCCCCACCAGGTGCGCGGGCCCCGCCTCGTCCGGCGCGGACAGGGCGGCGCGCTGCGCAAAGGAGAGCGCGGTGCGCGGGAAACCCTGGTCGCTGGCCCAGCGGGAGATCTCCTCGCACACCTCGGAGACCTCCGACTCCGGCACCCGGTCCGGCGCCGCGAGCAGCCGCGCCGTCGCCTCCAGCAGCGGGCGCACGGGATCGTCCGGCGGCACCTCCTCTTCGATGCGCTCCGTGCGGCGGCGCAGCGATCCCGGAGCAAAGAGCGTGGCACGCGCCTCCGGAGGCGCGGCGGACCACAGATCTACGTCGCGAAGCGATTGCCACAGCAGCACGCCCAGCTCGCTCCGCGTTTCTTCGAGGACGTAGAATCCCTCGTACGGCTCGTCCTGCAACAGCAGCCCGGGCGGCACTACCCACGGCCGTGGGGAGCGGCGCTTGGTCTCCGGGTGGGGCTTGCTCATCACGTCCTCCGGCGCATGGAAAGTGGATCACGGTAAGGCGGAAAAGACACGATAATCGCCTCGCCTGCGCTCTGCCAGTGGACAGAGTAAACAGGTTCGGGCGCTGGCGCAATGAGCGCGAGCCTTATATGAAAGTGAGCAGGGTGACCACG
>DASTNU010001046.1:0-5582 GCA_035720605.1 Longimicrobium sp.
GTTGGCGACCTCGGTTCCGTTCACCAGGAAGCGCGCGCCGGCCTCGCTCACGTCGACGGCCAGCGTGTTGGTGGCCTTGCCGTCGGCGCCGGGGCGCTGCACGGCGGCGTGCTCCGTCCAGTCGAACAGGGTGTGCGTCTCCGCGCCCGCGCGGTGCTTGACCAGAAACTTGCCGTCCTGGCGGACCAGGAAGTAGAGGTAGTCCTGGTTGGGGTTGCTGGCCTCCAGGTTGCGGCCGCCCAGGAACAGGCCGAACGCCTCCGGGTGCGCCGACGGCTTGTTGAGCGTGAAGGTGCCCTGCGCGCGGTAGGCGCCGCTGGCCGTGGACGTCGGCTGGTAGAAGATGCCGGCCGGGCCCAGGACGGCGTGCAGGTGGCCCTCCATGGACATGAAGTGGATGGGCGCGGTGCTCCCCGGCCGGTCCAGCCGCACTTCCCAGCCCTCCGGGACGCCGGTGGCGTGCGCGGCGGCGTGGTCGGGGTCGTGCTGGTGGGCCTGCTGCGCGGGCTGGGCCGGCTGTGCGGGCTGCCCGTGCTGGTGCTGGGCCGCGGCCGGCACGGCCGCCGCCAGCAGTGCCGCCGTAAGAACGATTCCGCGCATGGCGCTGTCTCCAGGTTCTGGTCGTGGGTGGCCGGTGGCGACCGGCAGGCGTGTAAGCTAAGGCGGTGCGCGGCGGACGAAAAGTGCGTGAGTGTGGGAGTGCGTGAGTGCGTGAGTGCGTGAGTGGGTAGGTGGCCGCGTACGGTGGTGGAGTCGGAGTCTGGGGAGCGCGGGCGGGGTTCGCGCCCGGCGGTTGAAACCGCTGCTGCAAATTCACGAAGTCCGCCTGCGCGGACTGCTCCTTGCGCACCTGCACATTGCCGGTCCCGGGCAGTTAGCCCCGCGCAGTTTGCGGGGCTTTCCGCAGTCGTTGCGGCGGGTTCACCCGCTCAGGCGCGGGGCCGGCATCACCCCCTAACGCACTCACGCACTAACGCACTAACGCACTCACGCACTTCCTAGAACGGCAGCCGGAACAGCAGCAGAAAGCCGTTGACCATCAGCAGGAACCCCACCGCGCCCAGCCCCATCGACAGGTACAACACCTTGCGCGACAGGGCCAGGATGGCCACCGACCCCAGCACGATCGCCAGCTGGAAGGCCACCTCCGAGTAGTCGAAGCTGGTGTCCTGGTCGCCGGCGCGCTCGCGCAGCGCCTCGTAGCGGCGCGCCTGCGCGGAAAGCTGCTTCTTTCCCTCGCCGCGCAGCGAGTCGCCGGGCGCGGCGGGGTCCCGCTCGTCGTCGTAGCGGGCGATGGTGGCCCTGTACCTGTCCACCACCCCCTGCAGGCTCGCGCGCCCCTCGGGCGAAAGGCTCGCGTCCGAGGCCAGTTGCGCCTCCATCTGCTCCACGGCGATGCGGTACTGCGTCTGGCGGACGTTCTTGGCCTGGAAGAACGCCCAGGTGTCGCTCGCCTTGATGTTGCTGTGGATCATGTCCTCCGCGACGTTCCCGCCGCCCAGGCTGCCCACCGCCAGCAGCATGGCCATGATCGCGATGAACATCGCCGCGCGGTCGCGGAACCGGTCCTGGTCCGCGTGCTCGGCGCGCTCTTCGCGGATTTCGCTGATCAGCTCCGCGGCATCCGTCGGTTCCATCTTCTTCTCGTGTGGCGTGGGTGTGGCGGGTGGGGAAACGGCTGGCTGCTTTCCTGAATACTGCTCAGGCGTTGAAGTGGCAGACGTGCGCGGGATTCTATTCTTTCCCGCGATCCGCGCAAGGGCAATCCACCCGTTTTACAAGACAGAGCCTGTCATCGGCTTACAGCGGATGATCTCGCGGAAGCTGTTGCCAGATCCCCCCCGGCGTTGTCATCCTGAGGGAGGCGCCGCACGTACCTTTCAGGCCGCACGGCACTCTGGCGCCGACCGAAGGATCTAGCCGGCAGAACCGTGGGGCTGGTTCGGCGCGCGGAAGCCGGCCCCGCGGTACGGCTGAGTAGATCCTTCGGTCGCGCGCAAACGATTGTGCGGACGGCGGTTCCGCGCGGCGCTCCCTCAGGATGACAACTCCGGCTGTATCGGCCTGGCGACGCGGTGCTACGGCCGTCCCGGCGGGAGCGTGCGGTCCCAGCCCAGCGACCCGTAGCGCCGCAGGATCTCCAGCGTGCGGTCGATGGGGAGCGCCTCCACCGTCATCCCGTTCCCCGTCGTCGTCGTCGCGCGGAAGAGGGAGTTGAGGATGGCCTCCTCCGTCGCCTCGGCCACGGCCTGGAAGAGCGGGGAAGTGGACTCGTTCGGCAGGTCCTGGATCGCCGCCGGCTCACGGCTGCGCGGGTTGCGCCGCACCCCCGCCGCGGTGGAGAAGGCGATCACGTAGTCGCCGGAGCCGTTGGTCATCGCCGCGCCCGTGCGCGCGAGGCCGGCCAGGGCGCGGGTGGCCAGCCGCTCCAGGTTGCGCGCATCCAGCGGCGCGTCCGTGGCCACGACGATCATCACGCTCCCGTCGCCGCGGTCCTGGGGTCCCGTAAGCTCGCGCTGGAAGAGGTACCTTCCCAGCTCCCGCCCCACCGGCGCGCCGTTGATGGAGAGCACGCCGCCGTAGTTGGTCTGCACCAGCACGCCCACCGTCCACCCGCCCAGCGACGCCGGCAGCCGCCGCGAGCTGGTGCCGATGCCGCCCTTCCAGCCGAACGCGATCGTCCCCGTTCCCGCGCCCACGGCGCCCTCCTCCACCGGCCCGGCGGACGCGCCCTCCAGCGCCGCGCGCACGTGCTCCGCGCGCAGGGGCCGGCGGCGGATGTCGTTCAATCCGCCGTCGTTCGTCTCGCCCACCACGGGGTTGATGGAGCGCACCTGCTCCATCCCCGGCCGCGCGAGCATCCAGTCCACCATGGCGTTGGCGGCGTTCCACACGCAGAGGGTGCAGGTGAGCAGGATGGGTGTCTCCATCTCCCCCAGCTCGCGCACCTGCGTCACCCCCAGCAGCTTGCCGAAGCCGTTGCCCGCGTGGATGGCGGCCGGCACGCGCTCCTGGAACGGGTTGCCCGGGTGGGGGAGGATGGCGGTGACGCCGGTGCGCACGGAATCGCCCTCGATCACCGTCGTCTGCCCCACGCGTACCCCCTCCACGTCGGTGATGGCGTTCAGCGGCCCCGGCGGCAGGATGCCGATCACCACGCCGGCGTCGCGCGCGCGGGGGCGGGGCTGCGCGTCCAGGACGTCGTCGGCCATCACGGATGCGGCGATGAGGAGGATGAAGAGGACGCGCACGGCTCGATCTGCGGCGGGTGGGCGGCGGATGCTCCCGCGCCGATCGCGAGGAGCCCCGCAAAGTGCGCGGAGTTCCTCCCGCACGCAATCCGACAGGGATGCAGTACCCTCCCCCCCCCGACGAAGAACGGGAAAAAAGGCGTGCAGAAGGCGATGGTGATGGGTATCATCCGATGGATCTGCCCGGCCGCATCGCACTTCATCCGCGTCTCCATCCACGAGCCGTTCATGAGCGCCCCGATCCGCCCCGCGACCCGCGTCCTTCCCGCGCATCCACAGCCCTTTATAAGGCGCTACAGGTGCCGCGCGCCGCGGAGGACGCGGTGAGCGCGGCGCCTTCCTCCGCGCCCGCGGCGGAATACGAGTACGTGGTGGTGGGATCGGGCGCCGGCGGCGGGACCGTGGCCGCGCGGCTGGCGGAGTACGGGCACCGGGTGCTGCTGCTGGAGTCCGGCGGCGACCCGCTGAAGCTGCGGGGCGGCGGCCCGGTGCAGCCCGACGCCGACCGCCTGCCCGCCGACTACGAGGTCCCCGCGTTCTTCACCTGCGCGTCGGAGAACGCGGCGATCAAGTGGGACTTCTTCGTCCGGCACTACCACGACACGGCGTTCCAGCGGCGGGACCCCAAGTACGTGGAGGAGTACCAGGGGCGCCGGGTGGACGGCGTCCTGTATCCGCGCGGCGGCTGCCTGGGCGGCTGCACCGCGCACAACGCGATGATCACCGTTTATCCCCACAACCACGACTGGCAGTCCATCGCGGACCTCACCGGCGACGCCTCGTGGGGCGCGTCGAACATGCGGAAGTACTTCCAGCGGCTGGAGGACTGCCACCACCGCCCCGCCTGGCGCCTGCTGGCGAAGCTCACCGGCATCAATCCCACGCGCCACGGCTTCGACGGCTGGCTGAGCACCGAGGTGGCCATCCCCGAGGCGGCGCTGCGGGACACCGCGCTGGTGCGGTGCCTCATCGAGACCGCCATCGCCGAGGCGGAGGACATCGGCACGCCGCTGGGCCGGCGCATTCGCTGGGACCTGCTGGGCGAGGGCGACCCCAACGACTGGCGCCTGGTGCAGGGCGACTCCACCGGCATCCGCTACGTGCCGCTGGCCACCCGCGGGCACGCCCGCAACGGCACCCGCGAGCGCGTGCTGGACGTCGCCGCGCGGCATCCGGACCGCCTGCGGATCGAGCTGGATGCGCTGGCCACGCGCGTCCTCTTCGACGGCGACCGCGCGGTGGGGGTGGAGTACCTCGAGGGCGCGCGCCTGTACCGCGCCTGCCTTCCCACCGGCACCGAGCCGGGGGAGACGCGCACGGCCCGCGCCTCGCGCGAGGTGGTGCTGGCCGGCGGGGCGTACAACACGCCGCAGCTGCTGATGCTCTCCGGCATTGGCCCGCGGGCGGAGCTGGAGCGGCACGGCATCGCGGTGCGGGTGGACCTTCCCGGCGTGGGCTCGGACCTGCAGGATCGCTACGAGATCACCGTGGTCAACCGGATGAGCTTCGACCACTGGCACGTGCTGGCGGGCTCGAAGCTTTCTCCCGGAGACCCGCAGTACCGGATGTGGAAGCACGGCCGCAAGGGCGTCTACACCACCAACGGCGCGGTCCTGTCCGTCGTCAAGCGCTCCTTCCCCGAGCGCCCGCTGCCGGACCTGTTCATGTTCGCCCTGCTGGGCGACTTTCGCGGCTACTTTCCCGGCTACTCGCGGCTGGCCGCAGAGCACCTGAACTACCTCACCTGGAGCATCCTCAAGGCGCACACGCACAACCGCGCCGGCAAGGTGCGCCTGCGCTCCGCGGACCCGCGCGACATGCCCGGCGTGGACTACCGCTACTTCGACGAGGGGAACGATCCCCACGGCGAGGACCTGAAGTCGGTGGTGGCGGGGATCCGGTTCGTGCGGCGCCTGGCCGCGCCGCTGCGGGCCAGCGGGCTGATCGCCGAGGAGGAGCTGCCCGGCGAGGAGGTGCGGACGGACGAGCAGCTGGCGGAGTACGTGAAGACGCAGGCGTGGGGACACCACGCCTCGTGCAGCTGCCCCATCGGCGCGCCGGACCAGGGCGGGGTGGTGGACGGCGACTTCCGGGTGCACGGCGTCCGCGGGCTGCGCGTGGTGGACGCGTCGGTGTTCCCGCGCATCCCCGGCTTCTTCATCGCCACCTCCGTCTACATGATCGGCGAGAAAGCCGCCGACGTGATCTCCGCCGCGAGCCGCGCCTGATCTCACCGGCAGACTCGGAGGCTGGTGGCCCATTTCGACGCAACTGTCATTCTGAGGGCGGCGCCTCGTCGCGCTCTGCTTCAGCGTGGAGGCCTGGGCGCCG
>DASTNU010001047.1:0-7498 GCA_035720605.1 Longimicrobium sp.
GGAGCAAGGCTGCGCTTCATCGGTACGTCCTCCCGGTCTGGGAATGGGAAGGGGGCAAAGGTGCGCCCCGGGGAGAGCCTCAACGGGCCGGACCGCGCGAGCGGTCCGGCCCTCTGCTCGGTACGGCTCAGTACGCCGTGAACAGCAGGCGGTTGGGCGAGCCGCTCCCCGGCGACGTCACCTTGCCCGTGGTGGCGCCGGCGATCAGCGCGCCGGCCACGGCCGAGGGCGAGGCCGTGGGGTTGCTCTGCAGGTAGAGCGCGGCCACGCCCGCCACGTGCGGCGACGCCATCGAGGTGCCGCTGATGGTGTTGGTCGCCGTGGTGCCGGTGTACCACGCGCTGGTGATGCTGCTTCCCGGCGCGAAGATGTCCACGCACGTGCCGTAGTTGCTGTACGACGCCTTGGCGTCCGTGCTGGTGGTGGCGCCCACGGTGATCGCCTCGGGCACGCGCGCCGGCGAGTAGTTGCAGGCGTTCTGTGCAATGCCCAGGAAGTTGCCGTTCCCCGCCGCCACGGCGAAGGTCACGCCCTTCGCGACCGCGTTCTTCACGGCGTTGTCCAGCGTGGTGCTGGCGCCGCCGCCCAGCGACATGTTGGCCACCGCCGGCTTCACGTGGTTGTTGGCCACCCAGTCCACCCCCGCGATCACCCCCGCCGTGCTGCCGCTGCCGTTGCAGGCCAGCACGCGCACGGCCACCAGGCTCACCGCCTTGGCCACGCCGTGCACGGTGCCGCCCACCGTGCCGGCCACGTGCGTGCCGTGCCCGTTGCAGTCGTTGGCGTTGCCGCCGGCCGTCACCGCGTCGTAGCCGGTGCTCACGCGGCCCGCGAACTGGCTGTGCGTAAGGAGGATGCCGGTGTCGATGACGTAGGCGCGGACGCCCGCCCCGGTGTTGAGGTAGGTGAAGGTGGTGCTCAGCGGCAGGTTGGGCTGGTCGATGCGGTCGATCCCCCAGGTGGCGCCCGTCTGCGTCACCGACGCCTGCACCGGCTGGTCCTGCTCGATGTACGCCACCGCCGGGTTGTGCCGCAGCGCGTTCAGCTGCCCCGCGTTCAGCCCGGCCGCGAAGCCGTTGACCGCCGTGGTGTAGACGTAGCGGGGGGAGACGCCCGCCACCGCCGCCACCGAGCGCGGGTTGGCGCCCTCGTTCAGCACCACGATGTACTGCCCGTCGATGGCGCTGGCGGACGAACGCAGCGGTGCGCCGCCGTCGACGGCCGCCGAGTGGGTGGGAGTGCCGGCGTCGGAGCAGGCCGCCGCCAGCGCCAGGGTTGCCACGGCAAGGGGGGTGAGGCTGCGCTTCATCGGGGTACGTCCTTCCCTCTGGGGGGTGGAGGGGCGCGGCTGGTGGCGCCCGGGAGCCGGGGTGCGCAGTCGCGCCCCCGGCCGGCTCGTTCCTCTTCGCCACCGCCCCGGCCGTCTGGCACCCGGTAGGCGATGTGATGCGGATTGGAGTGCATCTCCCTTTTGCACCCGGCGGGCCATCGGGGGAGAATTTTCGTAAACATCTGGCATAGAAAACCTTACGAAAATTGTGACTGTGTCCGGCCTCGCCTCGCGCCGCACCGCTTTGATCCGCGGTGCACCGTTATGGTTCGGCAGAGTGCACCGCTATGGCCGTATCAGATCGCTGGTGCAAAGACTCCCTGCTCCCCCAGATTTGGAGTCCGCATGGTTATCCACGCCGGGAAGGGATCGCAACCGATCCGGCCCGAATCCCGGATGCCGTGCCGAGGTAATCGCCAACTTCATGGGGAGGGGATAGATGAAGCAGAATCGTCATCCGCCTGGATCGACACCGGTCAATCTCCCTGTAGAGCGCACGTTTATGCATTGTGATGAAAGGAATTCCGCCGCCGGCCGGCTCGTCTTCCGCAGATGAAACGGCGGCTGACGTACGTCTTTCGGAGCGGGACGGGCCGGAGTCCTCACGCAGGGACGCCGAAACCGCACGCCGCGCCTGCTCCTCGTCTCCGGGCACTCCGCGTGAGATCAATTTGTTTGTCGGACCGGCAGGGGACGCGAAAAAGCCCGCCGGCGAGTGCCGGCGGGCCTGGTTCGATCGCCCAGGAGGAGCTGCTCAGTACTTCGTGTAGAGCAGCAGGTTGGGCGTTCCGGAGTGGGCGCTCAGGCTGTGGAGGGTGATGCGGTTGGGCGTGGCGAGCGACAGCAGCGAGCTGGTGACCTGCGCGGGGGTGGCCGCGGGCGACCAGGACAGGTACAGGGCCGCGACACCCGCCACGTGCGGCGTGGCCATGGAGGTGCCGCTCCGCACGTTGGTGGCCGTGTAGCTGCCGATCCAGAGCGAGGTGATGCTGCTTCCCGGCGCCAGGATGTCCACGCACCGGCCGTAGTTGCTGAACGACGACTCGACGTCGTCGCTGCGGGTGCTTCCCACCGTCATCACCGTGGGAGCGCCGGCCGGCGACTGCAGGCACGCGTCCTCCGGAGTACCCGCGAAGTTGCCGTTCCCCGCGGCCGCGGCCACGAAGAAGCCCTTGCCCACCAGGCTGGTGGCGGCGTCGCGCACCGACTGTATGTTGCCGTACCCCAGGCTCATGTTCACCACCGCCGGCCGCCGGCCGTTGCGGGCGATCCAGTCCATGCCGGCGATCACCATCGAGGCGTTGCCCCCGCCCGTGCAGTTCACCACGCGGCCGGCGTAGATCTGCACCCGCTTGGCGACGCCGTACGTCGTGGAGCCGATGGTGCCCGCCACGTGGCTGCCGTGGCCGTGGCAGTCTTCGGCGCTCCCGTAGCCGTCGCCCACGAAGTCGCCGTAGGCGCCGTTGGGAATGTAGCTGGCGCGGGGATACAGGTCCTGGTGCTTGCTGTTGACGCCGGTGTCCAGCACGTACGCGTTGACCCCGTAGCCCGAGCTGGCCACGTAGTCGTAGAAGAAGGAGTTGCTCAGGGGCAGGTCGCGCTGGTCGATGCGGTCCAGCCCCCAGGTCACCGGCGACTGCGTCGTCAGCAGTTGCGCGGGCGCGTCCGGCTCCACGTAGGCCACGTTCGGGTTGTGGCGCAGCGCGTTGAGCTGCCCCTCGTTGAGCGTCCTGGCCGCGAAGCCGTTGACGGCGTCGGTATACACGAAGCGCGGGTTGATGCCCAGCAGCGCCGCCACCGAGCGGGGGTTCGCCCCCTCCTTGAGGACCACGATGTACCCGCCGCCCCTCACCTGGGCGGAGGAGGCGGGGCCGCCGGCGGCCACGGGGGAAGGCGGTGCGGCGACGTCCTGGCAGGCGGCGAGGGCCAGCAGGGGGAGCAGGGTGCAGATGCGCTTCATGGGGACGTTCCTCCAACGCGATGGAGCCGCGCGTTACGGATGGGGATGGCGCCCGCCGAGGAGCCGGCGGGCAGGAGAGCGGGCCGCTTTCCAGCACACCGCGCGCCGCGCCGCCGCCATTTGAATATGCCAGCAACGGCGCCGCTTCCATCCACCGTCCGCACGGTATGGCCGTTACTGTTGGGCCACGGCACGGACAACTGAGACGCGTCTGACCCAGTAGCAGCTGTCGGAATTTCCCGATCCACGCGCCCGTCAGCAGACCTCCGGTTGGTTGGACCGGTGGGCCGCGTGCGGAGTGCACCTGCGCGTCCGCAATCGGACGATCACCCAATCATCATCAGAGCCGAGAAAAGAAAGAACCTCACGCAGAGTCAGCAGAGTGAGCAGAGTTTTGGGCAAGGGACAACTCTGCCTCCTCTGCTGACTCTGCGTGAGGCATTCTTTCAGGTGTTGGTATCAGATCCCCGTCCTCGCAGGCTATTCCCTATTCCCTATTCCCCTCGCTTGACACCCCCCGCCCACCGCACCAGTCTACGCACCTCGCTCCATCACCCGGTTCAAACGAAGGCAAGCCCATGTCGTTCCGCAGGCAGGACGCGCTCGACTACCACAGCGAAGGCCGGCGCGGCAAGATCGCCGTGGTGCCCACCAAGCCCGCCAGCACGCAGCGGGACCTGTCGCTGGCCTACTCGCCCGGCGTGGCGGAGCCGTGCCGCGAGATCGCGCAGAACCCCGAGGACGTCTTCAAGTACACGGCGCGCGGCAACCTGGTGGCCGTGGTCTCCAACGGCACCGCCGTGCTGGGCCTGGGCGACATCGGCCCGCTGGCGGCCAAGCCGGTGATGGAGGGCAAGGGCGTGCTCTTCAAGCGCTTCGCCGACATCGACGTCTTCGACATCGAGGTGGCGAGCAAGGACGCGGACGACGTGATCCGCTTCTGCGAGATGCTGGAGCCCACCGTGGGCGGCATCAACCTGGAGGACATCGGCGCGCCGGAGTGCTTCTACATCGAGGAAGAGCTCAAGCGGCGGCTGGACATCCCCGTCTTTCACGACGACCAGCACGGCACCGCGGTGATCAGCGGCGCCGCCCTGCTGAACGCGCTGCGCATCAGCGGCAAGAAGATCGAGGAGCTGCAGACGGTCTTCTCCGGCGCGGGCGCGGCCGCCATCGCCACGGCGGAGCTGTACATCTCGCTGGGGATGCGGCGCGAGAACATCGTGATGGCCGACAGCAAGGGCGTCATCCACCGCGGCCGCACCGACCTGGACCCCTACAAGGCGCGCTTCGCCACCGACCGCGAGGTCCGCACGCTGCAGGAGGCCATGCGCGGCGCGGACCTCTTCGTGGGCCTTTCCGTGGCCGGCGCGGTGACGCCGGAGATGGTGGCGGGGATGGCGGAGGCGCCCATCGTCTTCGCCCTGGCCAACCCGGATCCCGAGATCCTGCCGGAGGACGTCCTGGCGGTGCGCCCCGACGCCATGGTGGCCACGGGACGGACGGACTATCCCAACCAGATCAACAACGTCCTGGGCTTTCCCTTCATCTTTCGCGGCGCGCTGGACGTGCGGGCGCGCGCCATCAACGACGAGATGAAGCTGGCGGCCACCCGCGCCCTGGCGGAACTGGCGCGGCTGGACGTTCCCGAGTCGGTGGAAAAGGCCTACGGCAACGAGCACTTCCGCTTTGGCCCGGAGTACCTGATCCCCAAGCCGTTCGACCCGCGCATCATGCTGTGGGTGGCGCCCGCGGTGGCGCAGGCGGCCATGGAGACCGGCGTGGCGCGGGTGCAGATCGACCTGGAGCACTACCGCGCGGAGCTCATCGCCCGGCTGGGGCGCGGTCGCGAGGTGATGCGCGACATGATGCGCCGCGCCCGCCAGGACCCGCGCCGCATCGTCTACCCCGAGGGGGAGAACGACCGGATCATCCGCGCCAGCGCGCTGGTGCTGGGCGAGGGGATCGCCCGCCCCATCCTGCTGGGGCGGCCGGAGCAGGTGCGCGAGCGGGCGGCGGCGCTGGGCGTCTCCATCCAGGGCGCGGAGATCGTGGACCACCACGGCGACGAGGCGCGCCGCGAGCGGTACGCGCAGGCGTTCTACCGCCGCCGCCAGCGCAAGGGCGTCACCCTGGCGCAGGCGCGGGAGTGGATGCGCTCGCCCGTCTACTTCGGCAGCATGATGGTGCTGGAGGGCGACGCCGACGGGCTGCTGGCCGGCGAGGACATGAACTACCCGGAGACCATTCGCCCCGCGCTGGAGACCATCGGCACGGCGCCGGGGGTGCGGCGGGTGGCGGGGCTGTACATGATGGTGCTGCAGCAGGACCTGATCTTCTTCGCCGACACCACCGTCAACATCGACCCCGACGCGGCCACGCTGGCGGAGATCGCGCTCCTGTCCGCGGACTTCGTGCGGCGGCTGGGGCTGGTGCCGCGGGTGGGGATGCTCTCGTTCAGCAACTTCGGCTCGGTGCGCAGCCCGCAGTCGGAAAAGGTGCGCGTCGCGGCCGGGATGGTGAAGGAGCGCGCGCCGGGGCTGGAGATCGACGGCGAGATGCAGGCGGACACGGCGGTGCTGGACGACTTCCGGCTGGAGAGCTACCCCTTCACCACCCTGCGCAACCGGCCCAACGTCCTGATCTTTCCCAACCTGGACGCGGCCAACATCGCCTACAAGCTCATGTGGCGGATGGGCGGCGCGGAGGCGTTCGGCCCCATCCTGCTGGGGATGGCGCACCCCATCCACGTGCTGCAGCGCGGCAGCGAGGCGGTGGACGTGCTGAACCTGACCGCGCTGGCCGTGGTGGACGCGCAGGAGCACGCCGGCCGGCACCAGGGTGTGTGAGGGTCGGTGGCCGCCGCCGCCGGGCGGATGAAGGTCGCCGCCTGGCAGGCCCCGCTCCCCGCCGGCGGCGTCGGGGAGACGCTGGAGCTCGTCCGCGCGCGCGTGCGGCAGTGCGAGGCGCAGGGGATCGCCATCCTCTGCTGCCCGGAGGCGGTGCTGGGCGGGCTGGCGGACTACGCCGAGGAGCCCGACCGCTTGGCCATCCCCGCCAGCCGCCTGGACCACGTGCTGGCGCCGCTCGCCAGCCAGACCGTCGCCACCCTCGTCGGCTTCACCGAGCGGGCGGCCGACGGCGGGCTGTACAACGCCGCGGCCGTCTTCCATCGCGGCGCGGTGGCCGGCGTCTACCGCAAGCTGCATCCCGCCATCAACCGGTCCGTGTACCGGCCGGGCCGCGAGATCCCCGTCTTCGCGGTCGATGGCCTGACCTTCGGCATCGTCATCTGCAACGACTCCAACTTCGTCGAGCCGGCGCGGCTGATGGCGGCGCAGGGTGCCGCGGCGCTCTTCGTCCCCACCAGCAACGGCCTCCCGCCGTCGCGGGCATACCCGGGGCTCGTGGACGAGGCGAGGCGCGCCGACATCGCCCGCGCGGTGGAGAACGGCGTGTGGGTGATCCGCGCCGACGTGGCGGGGAGCGGCGGCGGGCTGGTATCCCACGGATCGTCCGGGATCGTCGATCCGGAGGGCAGCGTGGTGCGGTCCGCCCGGCGGCTGGGGGAGGACCTGCTCGTCGCCGAGATCCGCACCACGGCACCCGCGCGGCGCTCGCCGGCGTCCTGAACGCTCAGCCCCGGACCATCCCGTGGACCCGTACGCCCCCGGCGACGCCGTCACCATCCACTACCGCCGCCCGCCGGACCGGCTGGAGCTCTTCGAGCAGGCGGTGGTGGATGACGACGGCCGCTGCGTGGTCACCTTCCTTTCCGCGGCGCGGATCGGGAAGCCGATGGAGGTGGGGGGACGGGTGGTGCTGGAGCCCGGCGCCGCCGTCGTCTGGTTCACGTACCGCGGCGACGTGTGGCACGACGTCGGGCGCTTTCACCGGGCGGACGGCACCTTTACCGGCATCTACGCCAACATCCTCACGCCGGTGCGGATGCGGGGCGCGCGGTGGGAGACGACGGACCTGTTCCTGGACCTGTGGATGGATGCGGACGGCGCCGTGGAGATCCTGGACCGCGACGAATTCGACGCCGCGGTGGACGCCGGCTGGATCGACGCCCCCACCGCCGCCCGCGCCCTGGCCGAGGCGGAGCGGCTGGCGGACGGCGCGCGGCGCGGCGCGTGGCCGCCGCCCCCGGTTGCCGGGTGGACGCTGGAGCGGGCGCGGGAGCGTTTGAACACGCCTTCCACCTG
>DASTNU010001048.1:0-2873 GCA_035720605.1 Longimicrobium sp.
CGGTTCGCGCCGTACGAGGTGGACGTGGCGGATTTCCACAGCCGCGTCAGCGCCGGCTCCTTCATCCGGCTGGAGATGACGCCGGTCAGGAATCCCGTGACGCAGGCGGAGGTCCACCCGCGCGCCGTGCTGCCGGAGGGCTTCGTGACGAAGGAAGCGCAGCTGGGCGCGTCGTCCACCTTTCGCATCGACGGGCCGGTGAGCTTCGACCACTCCGGACGGTACGCGGCCGTCGGGCCGTTCGAGTACGCCGGCCCGTGAGCGGAGCGCGCGCGGGGCTCGCCGCCGACCGGGGGACGCTCGCCGCGGGCGCGGCGCTGCTGGCGGTGGCGGCCGCGGCGTGGCTGGGGGTGCTCCGCGAAGCGTCGGGGATGCCGATGCACGGCCCGGGGGCGTCTCCCTCGCTCCGCGGCGCCCTCCTCTTCACCTGGACGTGGGGGGTGATGATGGCGGCGATGATGCTGCCGGGCGCCGCGCCCATGATCCTCCTCTACCGCACCGTCAGCCGCAGGCTCGCGCCGCAGGGGGAGCGGGTGATTCCCGCCTGGCTCTTCGCGGGGGTGTACCTCTGCGTGTGGATGCTGCCGGGCCTGCCGGTGTACGCGGGCTACCTGGCCGCCGCGCGCGCGGCCGGGGGGGTGCCCGCGTTCGGCGCGCTGGCGCCGTACCTGGTGGCGCTCTCGCTCGCGGCCGCCGGCGCGTACCAGCTCACCGCGGCCAAGCGCGCCTGCCTGCGCTACTGCGAGTCGCCGCTGGACCTTCTGATGCGCCGCTGGCGGGGCGGCTACGGGGCCACCCTGCGGCTGGCGCTGCGGCACGCGGGCTACTGCGTGGGCTGCTGCTGGGGGTTGATGCTGGTGCTGGTGGCGGCCGGGTCGATGAGCCTCCCCTGGGTGCTGGTGATCGCCCTGGCCGTCGCCGCCGAGAAGATCCTGCCGCGGGAGTGGGGGCTCGCGCGCTGGTTCGGCGCCGCGCTGATCGTGCTCGCCGCCGCCGTCGCGCTGCGGCCGCAGCTCGCGGGCACCCTTCGCGGCGCCGCACCGGCGATGGATTCGGGCGGGAGCGCGGACATGCCGGGGATGCGGATGTAGCCCTGGCTCGCGCCGTGGTGAATCGAGGCGCTTCCGCTCCGGCGCAGGTGAAGGATGACGCGGGCGCCTCCCTCATAGTGTGTTCAAGATTCAGCTTGACCGTTTGATTTCTGAGGGAGGCGCCGCGCCGAACCCTCTGCTGCGCAAGCACTCTGGCGCCGACCGAAGGATCTGGCCGGCAGAACGAAGGGGCTGGATCACGACTCGGGATCTGGCCTGTTCGTGTCCGGAAGTAGATCCTTCGGTCGCGCGCAACCGGCTGTGTATCTTCGGCTTCGCCGCGTGCGCTCCCTCAGGAAGACAAGCGCTTGTGTCAGCAACTCGGAAACGTACACACGCTCTCAGAATGACAGCGATCCCCGCCGTGCGGTGTTTTTCCGGATCCGGTACGACGCAGGGGGCGGAGGCAACGAGAGAGGACGCGGAGAACTGCATCGGTTCTCCGCGTCCTCTCCGTTCAGCTCCGCGTCCTCTGGAACCGCTTTCCTTGGACGCGCTACTTCGCACCCTTCGCGGGGCCGCCCCGCGCGAACCCGATCTGCCGGACCTCCCGGGCCATCATCGAGAGATCGTCGTCGATGTCGTCGGGGAGCAGGGTGGTCAGCTCCTCCACCGTCACCGATCCGTCCGTGGCGGCGCGATGGGCCATCCGTGCATACGCCCGCTCGAAGAGCGACCGCGCGAACCGCGCGTTGCCGAAGTGCTCCTTCCCCGAGACCTGCGCGAAGATCTCCTCCGCCCGGGTGCGGGCCCCCTCGGCCAGCTCGATGCCCACGTCGCGCACCATCCGCTCGAAGATCTCCGTCAGCTCCGCCGACCGGTAGTCCGGGAAGGCGATGTACGTCTTGAAGCGGCTCCGCAGGCCGGGGTTGGAGCCGATGAACTCCGCCATCTCCTCCTCGTACCCGGCGACGATCACCGCCAGCTCGCTGCGGTGGTCCTCCATCGCCTTCACCAGCGTGGCGATGGCCTCGTGCCCAAAGTCCACCTCGCTGCTCGGCGTCAGGGCGTAGGCTTCGTCGATGAAGAGCACCCCCGGCCGGGTCCGGTCGATCAGCTCGCGCGTCTTGATGGCCGTCTGCCCCACGTACCCGGCGATCAGGTCGGAGCGGCTGGCCTCCGTGAACTTGGCTCCCGGCAGCGCCCCCGCCGCCGCGTACAGGCGGGCCATGATGCGCGCGACCGTCGTCTTCCCGGTACCCGGCGGACCCGTGAACACCAGGTGCAGGTCGGGATTCACGGCCTTCAGCCCCGCCTGCTGCCGCGCCGTGTTCGCCTGCACCACGGCGATGATCCGGCGCACCTGCGCCTTGACCGGCGCGAGCCCCACCAGGGCGTCGAGCTCGTCCAGGATCTCGCCGATCGTCTCCGGGCCTTCCTCGGCGGAGGCCGCGGCCGTCTCGGACTGGCCGGCCGCCTGCCCGGCCGCCTGCGCCTGCGTTCCGCCGTCGCCGGGCGCGTCGCCCGCCGCCGCGTCGAACCCCTTCTTCAGGGCGGCGATCGCGTCGTCGTCCGACTTGAGGGTGTCGAGGATCGCCGTCGCTTCGGCGGACATCGTCGGGGGAGCGTACGAGTTTCCCCGCGGCTCCAGCGCGCGCTTGGCGGGGGCGAAGCACTCCGCGCACTCCGGGTGCTCGCGAAAGCGCCGCGCCAGCGCGTACAGCACGTGGCGCGGCTCCACCGCGGCGTGGCACTGCGCCTTGGCCGCGGACACCGCCGCATCGTGGATTACCGTGCGGAGCATGGCCACACCCTCACGCGTAGTCTGCTAGGCGCTTGCCG
>DASTNU010001049.1:0-6543 GCA_035720605.1 Longimicrobium sp.
ATGGATCTGCGCCCGCGCGGAAGCGTGGTGGCCCGCCGCCGGGGTGCGGCTGAGCGGATCGTACTCGCTGGCCCGCGTGACCTACGCGGACGACGAGGCGCGGGGAATCCAGCTGGCCTACCGGCCGCGGCACACGGGATCGGCGGGGGCGGAGTGGCGGCGCGGGCCGTGGCGGGTGGATGCGTTCGCGCGCTACACCGGCCGGCGCTACCCGGCCGCGGCGGAGATCAACGCCCTCCCCGGCTTCTGGAGCACCGCCCTGCGGGCCGGCCGAGACTGGCGGCTCGGGGGATGGACGTTGACGACCGCGGTGGACGTGGACCGCGTGCTGGACGAGAAGGACTCGCTGATCGCCGGATTTCCCGAGCCCGGGCGCCGCGTCCGGCTCGACGTGCGCATCGCGCGCACGAACCTCACATCAACCGAAAGTTCGCAGTGATGCCGAACCGCTTCTTCCGCCGGCTGGCCCCGCTGGCGCTCTTCCTGGCCGCCGCGTGCGACAACGGGCCCAACGAGCCCGGCATCGCCGAACGACTGGTGCTCACCGTCAACAGCGTGGAGAACTCGCTCTCGCTGGTGCCGGTGGACGGCGGCAACGTGCAGGCGCGCACCGTGGGGCTGGGCGCGCAGGGCACGCCCACGGGCGCGGCGGCGCGCGGCGCCTACGCGGTGGTGCCGCTGGGCACCTACCCGTTCGCCGCGGTGGTGAACCTGCGCACCGGCGCCCTGGCCGGCACCGTCGCGCTCCCCGCCGGCTCCGGCGCCACCGGGGGAGGGTTCGTGAACGACTCCATCGCGGTGGTCGCCAATTCCGGCCGCAACACCATCACGCCCATCGACGTGCTGCGCGGCACCGCGGGAGCGGAGATTGCCGTGGGCACCTTTCCGCAGGCGATCGCCAGCGACGGCGCGCGCATCTACGTGCTGAACGCCAACCTGGTGAACTTCGTCCCGGCGGGGCCGGGCTCGGTGACGGTGCTGGACGACCGGCTGCGGGTGGTGCGCACGGTGCAGCTGAGCGGCATCAACCCGGCGGCGGCGGCGTTCGCGGGGAACCGGCTGTACGTGCTGAACTCCGGCTCGTTCGGCGGCAACAACGGCTCGCTGTCCGTGGTGAACCTGCAGACGCTGGCGGAGGAGTCGCACCACACCGGGTTCGGGGAGTTTCCGTCGTCGCTGGCGGCGGCGCCCAACGGCGAGCTGTTCGTGGGGATCTACGGCACCGGGATCGTGGTGTGGAACCCGCAGTCGCGCACCTTCCGCGTGCCGCTGGACGAGCCGATCCTGCCGGCCGGATCGGGCATCGTCTCGGGGATCGGGTTCGACTACGCGGGCCGGCTGCACACCGCAAACCCCGGCACCTGCCAGACGGCCGGCTCGGTGCACCGCCTGGAGGGCGACGGGGCGGCCGAGCGCACGGTGCCGGTGGGCATCTGCCCCTTCGGCATCGCCTTCGCCGACGTGCCGGAGGAGGACGAGGGGAACTGAGGGGAGCGGCGGGACGGCGCCAGGAGGGGGTGACGATCCGGGCGAGGGCCGGCTTTCTCCGCGGGTGGCCGGCCCCGCTCATCACGGTCCGCGGAACCGCGTAAGGCAAATCCCCACGGCAGGTCCGCATCATCCCCTTTGTGTGAGGGGGGCGTCTCGACGCATCGTAGTGGCCGAAGCGTGGTTTCCGTCCACCGGGCACACGACGCGAGAGAGATGGACGACCGGCCTGCCGATTCCGCTCCCACCGCCTGGATCATCCTTCCGGGGCACCCCGACGCGCCTGCGCACGTGAGCGTACAGCGCTATTCGCGCGCGGCGCGGCTGTACCGCACGACGTGGTTCGCGTTCCTGTGGATGGTCTCCACGGTCGGGATGTTCTTCGTCACCATCTTCGACCCGTTCATGACGTCCATGCCGCTGCTGCTGGGCGGGATGATGACGTACAGGAGCTGGCGCGGGCGCTTTCGCGTGATGGAGTTCAGCGGCGCCTGCCCGCGCTGCCACAGCGCGATCGCCATCAAGCCCGGCAGCCGCATCGGCACGCCGCACCACCTGGTGTGCTACAGCTGCCACCACGAGCCGGAGCTGTACCTGGCGGCGTGAGCCAGAGGCTGGGGCCGGCCTCCAGCACGCTGTGTCATCCCTGGGGTCAGCGCCAGAATACTGTGTAAGACCAGGTCCTGAAAAAGAATGCCTCACGCAGAGTCAGCAGAGTGAGCAGAGTTTTGGTCCGTGCAAGGGACAACTCTGCTTCCTCTGCTGACTCTGCGTGAGGTTCTTTCTTCACCTCGCCCGCGTCAGCGTTCCCTCCGCGGTCAGGTCGCTGCCCTCCAGCCGCCAGTCGTAGCGCAGGCCGCCGCCGGCCATGGGGGTGAGGGTCGTGATCCCCTGGTCGATGCAGCTGCCGTAGGTGATGTCCTCGCGCAGCTCCAGCCGCCCGTCCCGCACGCCGAGAAAGAGGAGGACGCCGCCGCACTCCAGCGACGGATAGGCGATCGTCCCCACCTGCTGCACCGGCCCGCCGACGATGGTCGCGTCGATCGTCCACTCGTCCGGCGAGTCGGACTGCACCCCCACGCCCACCCATCGCCCGATGAATTGCGGCGGCACGTTCCCTCCCCCGCCGCCGCTGATCCCCATCGCGCACCCGGCCAGCGCCACCACCGCGCCCGCCGTCACCAGCATCCGTCGCATCATCGCCGCCTCCGTCATCAAGGGTGGATGAGATCTGCCACTCTCGCACTCTCGCACTTTCGCACGTTCGTCCTACGCCAGCACCCGCAGCCTCCCGGGAAAGATCTCGATCTCCAGCTCGCGCGCGTCCTCGGCGATCACCTCGCCGTCGGCGTGGACGGGGAGCGGGTCGGGGCTGGTGATGCGCACGCGGTGGGCGAGGTGCATCCGCACGCGGCGCGCGCCCACGTGCGTTCCGCGAATCACCCGCGGCAGCAGGCCCAGGATGCCGAGCGTCCCCATCCCTTCGGCCATGCACACGTCCAGCACGCCGTCGTCGATGCGCGCTTCGGGGCAGATCCAGAACCCGCCGCCGTGGCGCCCTCCGTTGCCGATGGTCACCAGCGTCATCGGTCCGTCGGCCACCATCCGGCCGTCGATCTCCACCCGGACGTGCGGCGGGCGGAAGGTGCGCAGGACGCGGCCGAGCGCGTGCAGGTACATCGCCATCCCCCGAAAGCGGCGGCGGCGGTCGATCTCGATCCCCACCCGCGCGTCCAGCCCGATCCCCACGCCGTTGCTGAACCACTCGCACCCCACGCGGCCCACGTCCACCGCGCGCGGCTCGGCCGCCACCATCCGCCGCACCGCCCACCCCGGGTCGCCCGCGATCCCCGCCAGCAGGGCGAAGTCGTTGCCGCTTCCCACGCCCACGATCCCCAGCGGCACGGACGGGCCGCCCTCCGCCGCGCGCATCAGCCCGTTCACCACCTCGTGCACCGTGCCGTCCCCGCCCACGGCGACCACGGCGGGCCATCCCTCCCGCGCCGCCGCCTCCGCCAGCTCGGCGGCGTGCCCGCGGCGCCCGGTCTCGACGAGCGTCCACGAGGCGCCGGCCTGCGCCAGCTCGTGCTCCACCACGGCACGCACGCGCGCCGCGGCGCCACTCCCGGCGACGGGGTTCAGGATGACGTAGAAGCGGTCGAGGGGCATCGAGGGGGGATGGGGACGGCGGGCGGGCGGGGGGACTGCGGAGGCGGCCCCGCAGGATGGCCGCGCGTGCGCCCCGGCGCAAGGATCACGTGCGGGGCGCGGCTCGATGGGGCCGTCGAATGGAGAGGATCCCCCCGGCGCGAACGATCTCCGCGGCACCTGCTGGACGCAGAAGCGCCCCCGCGGAACCTGTCCACCGGGGCGCTCTGTCGATCAGCGTAGGAGGCGAGTGCCGTTACTAACGCACTAACGCACTCACGCACTCACGCACTGTCCTCAAGGCTGCGGCGTCGCGTAGGTGCGCCGGGTCTCGTCCAGGTTCATGTACCGGTCGCGCAGCAGGGTCTCGCGGCTCTCCATGGGCACCGCGCGGCCGCGGATGAAGACGTGCTCCACCGAGGTCAGCAGCTCCAGCGGATCGCCGTCCCACACCACCACGTTGGCCACCTTCCCCGGCTCCAGCGTGCCGTAGCGGTCCGCCAGCCCGTAGATCTGCGCCGGGTACAGCGTCACCGCCCTGAGCGCCTCGTCGTAGGGAAGCCCGTACGCCACCGCGTTGCCGGCCTCCTGGCGAATGTTGTACGCCTTGAAGGTCTCGCCGGTGGTGATGGCCACCTGCACGCCCGCCCGCCGCAGCAGCGCCGCGTTGTCGTAGCGCGCGCCCAGCGACTCGAAGCTCTCCGGCAGGTTGCGCAGCACCTTCACCAGCACCGGCACCCGCGCCCGCGCCAGGTCGTCGGCCACCATCCACCCCTCGGTGGCGCCCGCGATCACCACGCGCAGGTCGTACTCGTCGGCGATGCGCAGCACCGTCTGGATGTCGCTGGCGCGGTGCGCCTCCACCACCAGCTGCATCTCGCCGCGCAGCACCGGCTGCATCGCCGCCAGGTCCAGCCGGCTCATGCTGAAGGCGCGCGTCTCGCCCCGCTCGAACGCCTGCGGGTTGCGCGCCCACACCCGCGCGTCCTCCAGCACCTCGCGCAGGCGCATGAACAGCCCGCCGCGGGTGCCGCCCCCCGCCGCCTCCTGCTCGTTCTCGCTCACCGAGCCGAACATGGCGATGGGGTTGCGGATGGCCATCTCGCCCACGTTGTCGCCGATCAGGTCGAACGCCAGCCCCTGCCCGCTGATCAGCCCGCCGGCCGGCCGGCTGATGACCGTGGTCACCCCGGCGATGCGGGTGACGGGGATCACCATGGACCGCGGGTTGATGCCGTCGCTCACGTTGAACGCCGCCGCCACCTGGTCCGCGTCCTGGATGCGGTAGTCGTTGGTGGCCCCCACCGCGTCCACCTCCACCAGCGCCATGTTGGTGGACGATTCGATGAGCCCCGGCGTGACCACCTTGCCCGTGGCGTCGATGCGCGTGGCCCCCGCGGGGACGGCGATCCCCGCGCCCACGGCGGTGATGCGGCCGTCCTGGATGATGACCGTGCCGTTGCGGATCGGCGGGCCGGAGATGGGGTGCACCGTGCCGCCCACGATGGCGATGGTCTGCGCCGGGGCGGGGGCGGCCAGCAGGACGGACGCGGCGGCCGCCAGGAATCGCTTAGTCATTCGACGCCTCCCCCGGAAAGAGTCCCACCTCGAAGTCCGTCCTGGGCTGCCGCGACGGGTCGAAGCGGTCGTAGAGGAGCGCGCCGTCGATGTAGACGCGGTCCGCGCGGGCGTACACGCTGAACGGGTTGGCCGACCAGATCACCACGTCGGCCTGCTTGCCGGGCTCCAGCGTCCCCACCTGCTCGTGGATCCCCAGCGCCCAGGCCGGGTTGGCGGTGATCCAGCGCAGCGCGTCGTTCTCGGTGACCTCGATCCCCGCCTCGCGGCCGCCCTGGATGGCCTTGGCGGCCTCCTGGTTCAGCTTCTGGATCCCGGTCGGGTCGTCGGAGTGCACGATGGCGATGCCGCCCGCCTGGTGCAGCATGGCGATGTTGGCGCGGGTAAAGTCCAGCGCCTCCATCTTGAAGCCCCACCAGTCCGCCCACAGCGAGCCGCTGATGCTGTCGCGGGCCAGCAGGTCGCGCACCTTGTACGCCTCCACGCCGTGGTGGAAGGAGCGGATGCGGTAGCCGAACTCGCGGGCGATGTCGATCATCTGCGCCATCTCGTCGCCCCGGTAGCAGTGGTTGTGCACCAGGATCTCGCCGCGCAGCACCCCCGCCAGCGTCTCCAGCTCCAGGTCGCGCGTGGGCGCGCTCCCGCTTCCCCCGCTTCCCCCGCCCCGGCTGCCGCCGCGCTCCCAGTCGTCCATGCGCCGCCGGTACTCCGCGGCGCGGATCCAGGCGCTGCGGTAGCCCGCCACGTTGCCCATGCGGGTGCTGGGGCCGCCGCGGTTGCCGTAGACGCGCTTGGGGTTCTCGCCGCACGCCATCTTCAGCCCGTACGGCGCTCCGGGAAACTTCATCCCCTGCACGGTGCGGCTGGGCACGTTCTTCACCGTCACGCTGCGCCCGCCGAACAGGTTGGCGCTGCCGGGCAGGATCTGCAGCGAGGTGATGCCGCCTTCCAGCGCCCGGGTAAAGCCGGGGTCGTGCGGCCAGACGGAGTGCTCCGCCCACACCTCGGCGGTGTTGGGGTTGGTGGCCTCGTTGCCGTCGGAGTGCGCCTGCACGCCGGGCGCGGCGTACACGCCCAGGTGCGAGTGGGTGTCGATGATTCCGGGCGTGACGTACTTGCCCGTGGCGTCCACCACCACCGCGTTGGCCGGCGCGTCCACCGTGGCGCCGACCGCGGCGATGCGGCCGTCCACCATCAGCACCTGGCCGTTGGGGATGATCTGCCCCGCCGCGGTCATCACCGTGCCCCCGCGGATGAGCGTGGGGACGGAGGGGAGGGGGCGGTAGGTGGAGGGGAACGGATCCGCCGTCTGCGACTGCCGCGCCGTAT
>DASTNU010001050.1:0-2605 GCA_035720605.1 Longimicrobium sp.
CCCGCATCGCCGCGCCGCCGTCGCCCCACCGCCGCCGCGAGTCGTCCGCCCGCTGGACGGCGGCGCCCTCGTCGTCGTCGCGGTCCGTCCGGTCCCCCGCGGTCGCGCGCTGGACGACGGGTGGCGCGGCCTTCGCCATCCGCTGGACGCAGAGGCCGCAGCTCCCGCAGGAGCATCCGTCCTCCCGCTCCGCCTTCCTGTGCGACGCGGCGGCGGCGGCGGGCTCCGGGTCGTCGTGCGCGGTGCGGTCCCCCGCCGTCGCGCGCTGGACGACGGGCGCCCCGGGCTTCGCCAGGCGCTGGACGGCGCAGGCGGCGCAGCTGCCGCACGAGCACCCGTCCTCCTCGCCCTTCTCCTTGCGCTGGACGGCGGGGGATGGAGATGCGTCCTCCCGGTCCTCCTCCATCTCCCGCATGGCCGCGGGGGCGGGAAGGGAGGAGCGGGAGCGCGCGTCGTCCCCGCGCTCGGTGCGGTCGCCGCGGGTGGCGCGCTGGACGGTGGCGGGCGGACGGCGGCGCTCCTCCTCCCCCATTTCGCGCGGGGTGGCGGGGCGGAGCGCGCCGGGGGTGACGGGGGTGATGCGCGGCGGTGCGGCCGCCGGGCCGGAGACGACCCGCTCCGCCACGGCGTCGGCCTCGCGCTCGTACGCGTCGTCCGCCGCTCCGACGACCGCCTTGCGCTGGACGACGGCCGGTCCGGAGAGGCCGAACGGCGCCGCCGGGGCGCTGGCCCACGACGGCGCCGCGTCGGGCGCCACTCCCGCGAGCACCGCCGCGCGCGGCTGCACCCGCGGCGGCGGCGCCTTGGGCTTCGGCGCGGCCGCGTGGGCGACGGTCTTGGGAGGGCGCGTGGCGGGCATCCCTCGCGTCCCTAGGTGATGGCGCCCAGGAAGGACGCCATGGCCCCCTCGTGGTCGGCCGGCTGGCCGCGGCGGCGCGGCATGCTCGCGCCCGCCTTGCGGTACTCGGCCTCGATCGCGGCGCGCAGGTCCGCCTCGCGCACCCGGCCGTCGGGGCGGCCCAGCGCGAGGAGCCCGGCGTGCACGGCGGCGTTGCGGATCTGCCCGCCCGCCAGCTCGTAGCGCGCCGCCGCGGCCTCCACGGCCTCGTCCGGCACCGCGTGGTCGGGGGGCAGGTGCAGGTTCCACAGGTGCAGCCGCTCGTCCACGTCCGGCAGGTGGAAGGAGACGACCACGTCCATCCGCCGCTGGAAGGCGCTGTCGATGGAGCCCGGCGCGTTGGTGGTGACGATCAGGATGCCGCTGTAGGTGTCCAGCCGCTGCAGCAGGTAGTTGGTCTCCAGGTTGGCCCAGCGGTCGTTGGCGGAGCGCACCTCCGTGCGCTTGCCCATCAGCGAGTCGCCCTCGTCCAGCAGCAGCACCACGTCCAGGTCCTCGGCGCGGCCCAGGACGCGGCTCAGGTTCTTCTCCGTCTCGCCGATGTACTTGTTGACGATGGAGGCCAGGTCCACGCGGTACAGGTCCAGCCCCAGCGCGGAGGCCAGCACGCGCGCCGCCAGCGTCTTTCCCGTGCCGCTGGGCCCCTGGAAGAGCGCGCGCACGCCACGGTTCAGCCCGCCGGGAAAGCCGTCGGCCAGGGCCTCCAGCAGCCGCTCGCGGTGGCGGCAGCGGCGCTCCAGGTGCTCCAGCTCGTCCACCGTGCTGGCGTGCAGCACCAGCTGCGCCCACCCCCCGCCCTCGCCCAGGCGCTGGGCGAGGGTATCCAGCTGCTGGCGGTTGATGGCGCGCGCCGCCGCGCGCACGTCCTCGGCCGCCACCTCGCGGCGGCGGGCCAGGGCGGCGTAGCCCCGCGCCAGCTCGGCGGTGCGGCGGATGTAGCGCCCGCCCAGGGTGAGCGTGCGCGCGAAGCGCTCGCGGTCCGCCTCGGGCGCCTGGGGCAGGGCGCGCCGCCAGTGCTGCAGCCGCAGCGCGGGCGCGTCGGGGGGAAGGTGCAGGGAGAGCGCGTGCTCGGCGGCCGCGCCGCCCACCCCGCCGTCGTGCCCGGCGACCACGCCCACCGGCCCCGCGTAGCCGCGCCAGGCGGGGAGCTCGAAGGTCTCGCCGGGCCCCAGGTCGGGGGTGAAGACGGGGACGGCGCGGGCCAGCAGCGCCAGCGGCCCCAGCACCCGCACCGTTTCCGGCGCCGCCGCGGCCTCGCCGCGGGCTTCCAGGACGCCCAGCCCCAGCGCGCGCAGCACCGCGCCCAGCGCCTCCAGCCGCTCGCTCCCGCCCAGCCCGCGGACCACCACCGCGCGCGTCTCGCCCGCGGCGAGGAGGGCGGCGAGCTCCAGCAGCCGGCCGCGCACCTCGCCGTCCAGCACCATCTCGTCCAGCGGGGCGAAGGACGCCGCCGGGAGATGGCGGACGCCGGGGAGGGGCTCCGGCGGCGTCTCGCCGCGCAGCGCGGTCCACAGCGGCGCGGGGACGCGCAGCTGCCAGGCGGCGCGCGGGGCGTCGGGGTTGGCCACCTCGGCCAGCCCGGCCTCGATCAGCGGGCGGCAGAGCGTCCACCCGTCGCCGGCGGAGGCGGGGCGGGTGGCGCGCACCACGTCGTGGACCAGCGCCACGGTGGGCCGGCGCCCGCCGCGCGGCGCCTGCGCGGCCTCG
>DASTNU010001051.1:0-2061 GCA_035720605.1 Longimicrobium sp.
CGCCATCCCCGCCCCCGCCCGCAGCGCGCCCAGCCCCGCCAGAGCGCACGCCCCCGCCATCCCCCGGCGCCCCGCGACGATCGACACCTTGCCGGTCGTCCCCTTGTGCGCGTCCGGCGGGACGGGGAGGAGGACGGAGCGCGCCCACGCCGGGGTCGCGAGAGCAGCGGTGGCGCCGTCCTCCGCCAGCGGGGGAAAGCCGATCTCCACCGCGGCGATGCGCCCCGCGAGCCGGCGCCCGGGAAAGAGGAGCAGCCCCCGCTTGGGCGCGCCGAAGGTGACCGTCACCTGCGCCTGGACGGCTTCGCCGGGGGCGGCGCCGGTGGTCAGGTCCACGCCGGACGGGCCGTCCAGCGCCACGACCGGCGCCCCCGCGGCGTTCATCGCGGCGATCGCGTCGGAGTAGGGGGCGCGAGGAGCGCCGGTCGCGCCGGTCCCCAGCAGCCCGTCGATGACGACGCCGGCGCCGCGAAAGGCGTCCGGCGACTGTCCCGGCTGCAGATCCCACCCGTGCAGCAGCGTCGCATCCGGCGGGCTGGATCCCACGTGCACCAGCACCACGTCGCGCCCCCACGCCCGCAGCGTGCGCGCGGCCACGAGCGCATCCCCCCCGTTGTTCCCGCTGCCGGCCACCGCCACGACGCGCCCCACCGGGTACAGCCGCTGGACCACCGCCGCCGCCGCGCGCCCCGCGGACTCCATCAGCACCCCCTCCGGCACCCCGTGGGCGGTGATGGCACGCTCGTCCCACGCGCGCATCTCCGCCGCGGCGAGCACGGAAACGCGCGCGGCGGCGAAGAACGGCGGATCGGCGGATGCGGGATCGGCCATGCGGACAGGCGGCGAGGGGGGTGGATGCGGAAAGCCCACGGCGCGCGGGGCGCCGTGGGCGTGTCGTCTTACGAAGCGGCGGTCACTTGAAGCTCTGGCCGATGGTGCGGCCGAAGCTGATCTCGCCGTTGTCGATGCGGATGTTGAAGCCGCAGTCCGGGTTGGTGCACACCCACGCCTTGTAGGTGATGGGCGCCCCGTCGCGCCCGTAGTCCGAGAGCGGCACCAGGATGCCCTCGTTGCACTTCCTGCACTGCGGGTACTCGCGGTCGTCCGGCATGACTGCCTCCCATCCCCTCGGTTTTTCCTCACCGGGCGCGCGAACGCACCCCCACACGCGGACTGGCGGCAAATCGCCGCAATCCCTGTTCCATGCACGCGCCGAACGCGGCGCGAAAGCAGCTCGTGTGGGAAAATACCGGCGGTGGAGGGGGGGATTCAGTTCTGCTGCGGCTGGCGGACGGCGGCACACCAGGGGTAGTTGCGCTCGAAGACTTCGTTGAAGCAGAAGACGCCCTCGAAGTCGCTCACGCAGTCGCCGTCCTGCTTGACCAGCACCCCGCACTCCACCAGCGCAAAGACGATCTCGCCCAGGTCGCGGGTCTCGCGGATCCCCCAGTACTCCAGCACGGAGCGGGACATGAGCCCGAAGCGCTCGATGGCCAGGTCGCGGCATCCCTCGGCCAGCTCGCGGCCGGTGATGTGGCGGGCCTCGCCCACGCGCTCGATGGTGTAGTGGAGCGCGGCGAGGATGAAGAGATACGCGGTCTCGCTGTACGCCGGGTGACGCTGGCGCAGCTGCTTCATGATGGGGTCGGCGAGCACGGCTCCATCCATCCGTGGATCTCCTTCAGGGACTTCCGGCAGGGCGGTCCGGCCACGGAAAGGGGCGGCCGGTCGATTGGCGGATGCACCGCGGAAAGGCGTTCCGCGGCGTGAACGTGCGTACCTGTACGCCGATCAGGAATTCGCGTTCCCGTAGAGCACGCGATCTCCCGTCCGTTCCGCGCCGACCGCGCCCGCCGTGCCCTCGCGCAGCTCGTCCGCGAGCGCCTGGACCGCCTGCACCGGGACGGCGAGATCCACGATCCCCGCGTCCCCGGATTCCGCGTACCCGTGCTCCACCTCGCGCGCCCCTGCCCGCTCCAGCGCGCGCATCACCGCGGCGGTGTGCGCGTAGGGGTAGCGGATGCGCAGGCGCGCGGCTTCTACCCCCGTGCGCCGCGGCGC
>DASTNU010001052.1:0-7558 GCA_035720605.1 Longimicrobium sp.
AGCCGGAAGCGCGTGACGAAGAGGACGGCCAGGACGGCGGGGCCCACGTCCATCAGCATGTGCGGAACGGAGGTCTCCAGCACCGAGGTGACCAGCGAGAAGGTGTAGTACACCATCGTCGCGTGCACCAGCAGCAGCCCCGGGTGCGAGCGCACCACCCCGCCCAGGTAGCGCAGCGCGTCCACCCACAGCCCCAGCACGAACGACCCCACCGCGATCCCCATGGCGCCGAAGTTCATGTACAGCTCGGTGAACAGCGACGGCGGCACCCCCACCCCCGCGGCGTACGCCGAGGGAAAGAAGGTGCGGGTGAAGACGCGCGAAGCCCCCTCCGGCGGTTCGGCCACCAGGTTCTTCGGAAGGAAGTCGAAGGGCACGGCCAGGATGGTGCGCCCCCACTGGTACTCCAGCTGCGAGGGGATTCCCTGCAGCACCAGGAAGAACGTGCCCAGCTTGTCCAGCTTCTTGGCGCGCCCCAGGTAGCTGACCAGGTCCATCCGCTCCATCGACGAGAAGAAGTGCATCCCCTGCATCACGGAGAACACCCCGTCCAGCATCACCAGGGAGAGGGCGCCGCACAGCACCAGGATGAAGAACTGGCGAAAGCGCAGCTTGCGGCGGCCGTAGTGGTACATCAGCAGCCCGATCACCAGGATGCTGAGCGCCCGGCCCCGCCCGCGCAGCAGCAGGGTGACCCCCAGCGCGAACACCAGGTACGCCAGCAGCGCCAGCGACGGCCAGCGCCGCTCGCGGCGAAAGATCCAGGCGGTGAGCGCGATGAGCACCCCCACCCGCAGGATCACCGCGCCGGCGAAGAGGATCAGGTTTTCTTCCTTGACGTACGCCGACCGCCCCACCACCCCCATGAACCCCGCCATCCCGCCGAAGGACCGGATGAGCGAGTAGTACGCCGCCAGCGCGATGGCCGTGTAGGCGCCCGCCACCAGCCACGCCCGCCCCGCGTGCCAGGTGGCCGGAGGCACCGGGAGCGCCACCGCCACCTGCGACCCCAGCCGCACGGAGTAGCCGGCGTACATGCCCACGAAGCCCAGGATGGCCAGCATCAGCGCCTCGGAGAAGAGGGCGCTGCTGACGTAGGGGATGCCGTGGGCCCTCACGCTTCCCGGGGGCAGCACCAGCCGCAGCACCGCGGGAAGCCACAGCACCATCACCACCCCCCACACCGCCACCGAGAACGGCGCGAAGACGTCGAAGAACCCCTCGCGCCCCCGCTCCGCCGCCAGGGTGGCCACCATCAGCCCCGTCAGCACCAGCAGCAGGATCCACGGCACCAGCTCGTCGACCGAGGCCGTGAGCAGCGGCACCGCCAGCAGGCCGGCCATCAGGGCGGTCAGCGGGACGACGTACCAGGCGCTCCGCATCAGTCCCCGCCCGCCGCCGCGGGCTCGGGCGCCGGGTACGCCCCCACCCCCGTTGCCCCGGCCGCCCGCACGGCGCCGGCGTACAGCGCCAGCAGCGAGCGGGCGATGCGCTCCATCGAGAAGCGTTCCGCCACCCGCGCCGCCGCGCGCTCGCCCAGGGCGCGGGCCAGCTGCGGGTCCCGGCGGATGCGCAGCAGCGCCCGCCCCAGGTCGTCCGCGTCGCCCACGCGAAAGCGGACGCCGGCGTCGTCGCCCACCACGGCCAGGTTCTGCGGGATGTCGCTCACCGCCACCGGCAGCCCCGCGGCCATCGCCTCCAGCAGCGCGCCGGAGAGCCCCTCCTTGTGGGAAGCCAGAACGAAGCAGTCCGCCCCCGCCAGGCGGCGGGCCACGTCGCGCGCCCCCACCACGAACGCCACCCGCTCCGCCACCCCCAGCCGCCCCGCCAGCGCGCGCAGCTCCGCCTCGTCCTCGCCCCACCCCACCAGCCAGAGGCGCGCGTCCGTCCCCGCGTGGGCGGCGAAGGCCCGCAGCGTGGTGGCCTGGTCCTTCACCCGCACGTAGCGGCCGACGGAGACGACCACGAAGTCGTCCGCCGCCGCGCCCAGCTCCGCGCGCACCTCCCCGCGGTCCGCGGCCGCGACCGCCCGGCGCACCACGTCCGCGTCGATCCCGTTCACCACCGTCACCACCCGACCCGCGCTCCCCTCCCCCTCGAACGGGGTGTAGGTGCCGAAGAAGGAGCGCTCCACCTCTTCGGAGTTGCAGACCACGTGGTCCGCCATCCGCATGGTGAGCGCATCCAGGGCGCGGATGAGGGGGCGGTAGTTCCCCCGCACGCTCTGGTGCGAGCTCACCAGCACCGGCACCCGGGACCAGCGCCCCACCAGCCGCCCGACGGTGCCGGCGAAGGGGAGGAAGGTGTGCAGCACGTCCGGGCGCCAGGCGCGCAGCAGCGCCGCCAGCCGCGCGTACGAGCGGGGGTGCGCCCGCCCGCCCAGCACCTCGACGTCCACCCCCGCGTCGGCGTACTCGCGCACCAGCGCCTCCGACGGCGCCAGGAAGACGACGACCTTGAGCTCCACCCCCTGCCGCAGGTACCGGCTCAGCTCCAGCACGCGCGACGGGGTGCCGCCGTTGGCCAGCTGGTTCAGCAGGATGGCCACGCGCAGCCGGCGCGGCGCCGCGGCGTCGTGCGTCGCGGCGTCCGCGCGGGACGGAACGGCGGGAGGGGCGAGAGGGGTCACGGCGCTACCCGTCGCGCTCGGCAAGGGCGAAGCGCGTGCGCCGGACCGCCCGCGGGGCGCGGCGCGGGTGCGCCACCCCCGGAGCGGTACGGCACGCGCGAAGAATATGACGCTCCGGTCGTCGTCGGTGAACCCCCCGTCGCGCACCTGGGATAGTACAGCGAACGGGGGTCCGTGCGTTGGGCCGCTTGCGTCGGCATGCTCGTCGGTGAAGCCATGGTCAGAAAGCCGGTCAGCGGCGGCGGTAGCCCAGCAGGGCGTTCAGCCATCCGCCCAGCAGGCCGAACTGCACCGCCCGCCACCCCCGCACGAAGCCGTGCCAGCGGTCGTCCAGGCGAATGGCGGCCGGGCCGGCGTCGAAGCGGTGCGGGCTGCCGCCGATGTTGTGGCGCCCGCTGCGGTCCAGCGTCGCCAGCGCGGGGTCGTACGGAAGGCCGGCGAAGGCGGCGATGCGGCGCATCTCCCGCTCCGGGTCCGCGCAGAGCGCCTCGTAGCGCACCGTCAGCCGCCGCGCGGCCGGGACGGAGCGGAGCGCCAGCAGCAGACGCAGGTTGCTGGCCGTCCACGACAGCGCCCCGCGCCAGAACGGCATCCCCCGCCGCTCCGCCTTGCTGAGCGCCACCCCCCGGCCGTCGCGGACCAGGAAGATCACCCGCAGCGCCTCCGGCCGCACCAGCGACAGCATCCGCAGCTGCTCCGGCGTCTTGGACGAATCCACCACCCACCCCGCCCCCGCCCCCGCCGCCGCGCGGTCGGCCACCCGCCAGCACCCCTCGGCGCGGGCGCGCGCGCCGCGCGCGAAGCGGAGGAGACCGCGAGGCGCCGCCAGGAGGAGCGCCTGCGTTCCCAGCTCCGCGGCGCGCGAGGCGCCGCGGGGGAGCGCCGCCGTCTCCACCCCCGGCTCCTTTTCCAGGACCGGGCCCCAGAACGGGCAGTCGGCGACGGGCTCGCCGCAGGTGCAGCGGTCGCCGCGGCGCGCGAAGTCGCTCAGCCGGCGCAGCTCGCCCACCGAGACGGCCGCGGGGTGGCCGCCCAGCAGCTGGTCCAGCAGGGTGCTCCCCGAGCGGTTGTCGGAGGCGATGTAGACCAGCGTCGCCGGGGCGCTCACGAGCCCGCCTCCACCCCGCCGTTCCGCCGCTTCACCTTCTCGCGCACCTGCTGGAACACCCGCCGGTCGTCCTCGCCGATCCCCCGCCACGCCACCGCCGCGCCGAAGCAGGCCGCCACCGCCAGCGCCGCCGCGACGACGCGGAGGACGGGGCCGTCCACCGAGGCGTGCGCCGCCCACCCCGCGCCCAGCGCCACCGCGCCCGCGGCGGCCAGCACCAGGCTCCCCGCGTCGAAGGGGCTCATCCGGAACACCTTCCACACCTCCGCCATCCGGGCGCCGTTCAGCCCGACGATCGAGACCGCGCTGGCGATCGCGGCCCCCTGCGCCCCGAAGCGCGGGATGAGCGCCAGGCAGAGCGCCACGTTCAGCGCCACCATCCCGAGCGAGTTGACCAGCTCCAGCCGCTGGTACCCGGTCAGCGTCAGCGTCTGGCCCACGCCCCCCGTCAGCACGCTGAAGAGCTGGGCCACGGCCAGCACCCGCAGCACCGGCGCCCCCGCGGCCACGTACTCGTCGCCGAAGAGCGCCACCACGTCGGCCGCGCAGACGAACATCACCGCGAAGGCGGGGATGCTCAGCCAGGCCAGCCACCGCGAGGTGGTGCGCAGCAGCACCCCGGCCGAGGCCCGCTCGCCCCGGTGCAGCAGCACGCTCACCGTGGGGCCGTAGATGGAGTTCGACGCGGCCAGCAGCACCGGGAGCATCAGCGGGAGCTGCGCGGCGGCGCGGTAGACGCCCACGTCCGCCGGGCCGCGGTACAGCCCCAGCAGCAGGGTGTCCAGCCAGGTGATCACGTAGTGGATCCCCCCCACCAGCAGCAGCGGCGCCGAGTAGCCCAGCACCTCGCGCCCCCGCCCCGCCGCGGCGGCCAGTGGCACCCGCGCCCCGCCGCACAGGCGGTAGAGGAAGAAGAGGGCGAGCGCCAGCGCCGCCGCCAGCGACACCCCGTAGCTCAGCAGCGCGCCGGAGAGGCCCAGCCCCGCGAACAGCATCACCGCCAGCACCGCCGCCTGCACCACCGGCTGCGCGATGTCGCGCGCCAGCACCGTGTACACCGTCCGGCGGAAGCCGCGGGTGAGCGCCGCCCCCACCGTGAGCCCCGCCGCCGCGGGGACGAAGAAGGCGAAGAGCCGCAGCGGCGCCACCAGCTGCCGGTCCACGCGGAAGACGGCCTCGGAAAGGACGGGCGCGGCCAGCCAGAGCGCCAGCCCCGTCACCGCGCTGGTGACGAGCACCGCCGCCAGCGTTCCCGCGGCCACCTCGCGCACCGCGCGCCGGTCGCCGGTGCGGATGCTCACGAAGCGGATGGCGCCGGAGTCCATCCCCACCCGCGCCAGGATGTCGGCCAGCCGCAGCACGGTGGTGGCCAGCACGTACAGGCCGAAGCCGGCCGGCCCCAGCCCCCGCGCCAGCACCACCTGCACGGCGAAGTTCAGCCCGCGGCCGATCCCCAGCCCCCCCAGGCTGACGGCCATCTCCCCCGCCACCCGCCCCAGCCCGGCACCCGCCTCGGCATGGGCGGCGGCGCCCTGCGCCGGCGCGCCGGCGGGTGCCGCGACCACGGCCGCGTCAGCCACGCAGCACGCCCCGCCCGCGCAGCGCGCCGAGGACGGCGTCCACGCACGCCTCCACCTCGTGCGCGGCCGTGTCCAGCCGCAGCTCCGGGTGCTCCGGCGCCTCGTACGGGGCGGCCACCCCGGTCAGCCCCGCCACCTCGCCCGTCCCGGCGCGGGCGTACAGACCCTTGGGGTCCCGCCGCCGCAGCTCGTCCAGGGCGCAGTCCACGTGGATCTCCAGGAAGCGCCCCTCGGGAAAGAGCGCGCGGACGGCGTCGCGGTCCTCGCGGTAGGGGGAGACGAAGGTGCAGAGCGTGAGCGCCCCCTGCTCGAAGAAGAGGCGGGCCACCTCGCCGGCGCGGCGCACGTTCTCGGCCCGGTCGGCGGGGCTGAAGCCCAGGTCGCCGTTCAGCCCGTGGCGCAGGTGGTCGCCGTCCAGCAGCATGGTCTGGCACCCGGCGTCGAAGAGCGCCCGCTCCAGCGCCCGGGCCACGGTGGTCTTCCCCGCCCCGCTCAGGCCGGTGAACCATACGACGGCCGCGCCGTGGCCGTTTCGCGCCTCGCGCTCCTCGCGCGGCACGTTCCACCCCTCCCAGGTCACGCCGGGCGAGGTGCGGCGGCGCACGGGCACCCGCTCCGCGAACAACTCCTCCGCCGTCTGCACCGGCCCGCGGATCATCCCCGCCCCCACGGTGCCGTGGGTGAAGGGGTCGATGAGCAGGAAGCTGCCCGTGGCCCGGTTGAGCTGGTAGGGGTCGTAGAAGAGGGGGACCGAGGTGGTGACCTCGATGCGCCCGATGTCGTTCAGCTGCAGCCGGTCGGCGTCCTCGCGGTGCAGCGTGTCCACGTCGATGCGGTAGACGATGCGCGAGACGAAGGCCCGCCCCGCGCGGGTGGTGTGGTGGATGACGTAGGGGACGGTGGGGTCCAGCGGCTGCTCGCCCATCCAGCAGAGCATCGCCTCGAAGCGGGTGCCCACCGTGGGCAGGTTCATCCGCCGCACGATCATGTCGCCGCGGGGGATGTCGATCTCGTCCTCCACCGTCAGCACGACGGAGTCGCCCTCTACCGCCTCGGGGAGGGGGCCGTCCATGGTCTCGATGGCGCGGATGCGGGTGGCGCGGCCGGAGGGGAGCGCCACCACCTCCTCGCCGGGGCGGACCGTCCCCGAGACCACGCGGCCGGCGAAGCCGCGGAAGTCCTGGTGCGGGCGCACCACGTACTGCACCGGGAAGCGGAAGTCCACCAGGTTGCGGTCCGCGCCCACGCGGACGCTCTCCAGGTGGTGCAGGAGGGTGGCGCCGTCGTACCAGGGAAGCCGCTCGCTCTTGCTGACGATGTTGTCGCCGTGCAGCGCGCTGCAGGGGATGAAGGTGAGGTCGGTGATCCCCAGCTTTCCGGCGAAGTCGGTGTACTCCGCCACCACGGCGTCGTACACGTCGCGGCGAAAGTCCACCAGGTCCATCTTGTTCACCGCCACCACCACGTGCGGGATGCGCAGCAGCGAGGCGATGAAGCCGTGGCGGCGGGACTGGGTGAGCACCCCCTTGCGCGCGTCCACCAGCACGATGGCCAGCTCGGCCGTGCTGGCGCCGGTGACCATGTTGCGGGTGTACTGCACGTGCCCCGGCGTGTCGGCGATGATGAACTTGCGCCGCGGCGTGGCGAAGTAGCGATACGCCACGTCGATGGTGATGTTCTGCTCGCGCTCCGCCCGCAGCCCGTCGGTCAGCAGGGCCAGGTTCAGCCCCTCGCCGCGCCGGCGGCTGGCGCCCTCCACCGCCTCCAGCTGGTCCTCGAAGATGGACTTGGTGTCGTACAGCAGCCGCCCGATGAGGGTGCTCTTGCCGTCGTCCACGCTGCCGGCCGTGGTCAGCCGCAGCAGGTCCATCTCCCGGTACTGCTGCACCGCCGCCTCGAACGACGCCTGCGTCTCCGCCTCTTCCAGCACCTGCATCAGAAGTACCCCTGCCGCTTGCGGTCTTCCATGGCCGCCTCGCTGCGGCGGTCGTCGGCGCGGCCGCCCCGCTCCGTCACCCGGGCGGCCGCCACCTCCATGATGATCTCCTCCACCGACGCCGCGGTGCTTTCCACCGCCCCCGTGCAGGTGGCGTCGCCCACCGTGCGAAAGCGCACCGTCATCTCCCTGGGCTCGTCACCGGGAAGGAGCGTCACGAAGGGGGTGAGGGCCAGCCACTGCCCGTCGCGCCGAAAGACCTCGCGCCGGTGCGCGAAGTAGAGCGAGGGCACGGCGATGCTCTC
>DASTNU010001053.1:0-2760 GCA_035720605.1 Longimicrobium sp.
GTCCAGTTCCACGCGAGCGGAAAGTGCACCGCTCCCACCGCCTTCGCGCCGGGCGCATCCTCGGCCGCGAAGCGGGCCAGGACGGTAGCCAGGAAGCCCGGCCCCAGCAGCACGTGCGCGTCCAGGAACAGCAGCCATCGGCCCCGTGCCTCCACCGCGCCCCGGTGCCGCGCGGCGGGGGCGAACACCCCCTCCGTCCGGATCGCGCGGACGATCCGCTGGATCTTGGGGACCTCCAGGAACTTCTGCGTGGTGTCCGTGCTGCCGTCGTCCACCACCACGATTTCCACGCAGCTTTCCTTCCCGTTCAGCGTGGCGATCTGCTGCTGTACCGAGTGCAGCGTATACCACAGGTGCGGGATCTCGTTGCGCGCGACGATGATGACGGAAAGATCCACGGAAGATGGACGGGAGCTTTGTGGTTGATGGATCGGCCCACCCGCCGTCCAGTGCAAAAATCGTCGCGCGACGGGGACGGGTGAAGGAGTGAGCGGGTGGGCGGGTGACGGGAGTGATCGAAGCTCGATGGATTCGCTGCTTCTCACTCACATGCTCACCCATTAGCGCACTCCATCCGTTTGGCACGATCCTGGCTCCCCCGCATGCCGAACCTTGCTGTAAACCCTTGCCAGAACATTGCCTGGATGATCGATCGCGTGCGCGGGACCGACGTGACGGGGCCGGGCGGCGTTCGCCTCTCCGCGCCCGTCGTGCCGCGGGTGCGGGAGTAGGCCGCGATGCACGTCGTCGAGATCTTGCTCCCCCTGCGGGACGGCGAGGGCACTCCCTTTCCCCGCGCCGCGCTGGACCGGGTGCGCCGCGAGCTCACCGAGCGGTACGGCGGGGTGACGGCGCACCTTCGCGCCCCCGCCGCCGGCGCGTGGAAGGACGCCGAGGGCGACGTGGAGCGCGACGACGTGGTGATCGTGGAGGTGATGGTGGACCCGCTGGACCGCGGCTGGTGGGCCGGCTACCGCCGCGAGCTGGAAGCGCGCTTTCGCCAGGACGAGGTGCTGATCCGCGCCACCCCCTGCGAGCGGCTGTAGCGGCGGCCTCCCCGACCGATGATGGTGCTTCGAAAACCATCCCACTGCGCCCGCGAGGGTCCCCGACGCGCGGGAGAACGGGGAGAATTGATCGCACTTCGGATGTATCGTTCCCTCTCTCCACGCACTTTGTGGGGAGGCCAGGGAAGGGGGTGCCGGGGGACGAGCCGTAGCCATTCACCGCGCCCGAAACCCTCGGGGTGTATCCCCTCTCCCGCGCAGTTTGCGGGAGAGGGTGCGGCTCTCAGGCCGCGGGTGAGGGCCCCCGGGGGGTGAACCCCGCCATCACACCCCGTCACCCCGTCACCTTGTCACCCCGTCACTCCATCACCCCGGCCGCGTCCGGCGGCGTGTGCGGCGGCTGCGAGGATGGCGCCGCGGGCGGCGCGGGCGCGTCGGTCTCGCGCCGGTTCATCGCCTGGCGCTCCTCCGCGGGCTCCAGGTACAGGATGCGGGTGGCCACCACGATGATGGCCAGCAGCGGCGTGGCCACGAACAGCGCCAGCAGGCCGAAGCCCACCGCCAGCATCAGCTGCCACACCAGCAGCATGGCGGGGGGAATGTTGACCGCCTTCCGCTCCACCAGCGGAACGGTGATGGCGTTCTGCACCTGCTGCAGCAGGAAATAGAAGATCGCCACGTACAGCGCCGTCCGCGGCGAGATGGCGAACGCCGCCACCACTGCCGGCGCGGCCGCGATGGTCGGACCGAAGTTGGGGATGAACTCCATCAGCGCCGCGAACGCCGCCAGCGCCAGCGCACCCGGGATCTTGAACAGCGTGAGGCCGATGTACGTGGCGATGCCGATCATCAGCATGGTGAGCGCCTTGCCCAGCGTCCACCGGCGCAGGTTGCGCCCCGCCTCCAGGTAGATGCGCGCCCAGCGGTCGCGCGATTCGTGCGGCACCACCCGCATCAGCAGGTCGCGGTAGAGGTCCGGCTGCGCAGCGAAGAAGGTGGCCAGCACGATGATGGCGAACGAGCCCAGCAGCGTGGTGATCAGGTTGAAGGCGAGCGGCACGAAACGGCTGACGAACGCGGACACCTGGGCGCCGAGCGACCGCGAAAGCTGCGACTCCGGCCCCTGCCCCGTCTGCTGGCGGAACCAGAGCTGAACCTGGTCCAGCGTCTCCGGCAGCTGGGTGGCCAGCAGGCGGATCTGCGCCATCAGCTCCGGCACCATCGCCACCATCAGCCCCGCCAGCCCCCCGACGAAGACGACCACCACCAGCGGCAACGCAATGCGGAAGGGGAGCCCCATCCGCTCCAGGCGCCGCGCGGGCACGTGGATCACGATGGCGATGAGGATGGCCAGCATCACGATGAAGACGGCGCTGTGCACCATCCAGAAAAAGCGCCACAGGAACAGGAAGATGAACGCCATCACGAAGATCCGCGCCACGTCCGCGGACCTCCAGGTGATGCGGCGTACCTCTGCTTCGGCCATGCGTGTCCTGTGGGGGACGGTTGCCGTCGGATGCCGGCGGGAAGTGCCCGGGATCAGGGATCCGGGACCGGAACGCCACCGGGCGCCTGGACCTCGACGCTGGACACTGAAAGAACGGGGCCGCGCCCCTGAGAGGGACGCGGCCCCGGCGCGTCAGGCCCTGCGCTCAGCGCCCGCCACGGCCGCCGCGGGTGCCGCCGCCACCGCCGCCCCGGCCGCCACCCGTCCCGCCGGCCCGGCCGCCGCCACCGCCCGTGCCGCCGCCGC
>DASTNU010001054.1:0-4497 GCA_035720605.1 Longimicrobium sp.
CTCTGCTTCAACGGCACCCGCGACGAGCTGTGCCGCCGGGACCTGATGGAGCCCGTGCTGCAGCGGGTGGGACCGAACTGGCGGATGCACTGGGTGGAAGGCGCCGACCACAGCTTTCACGTCCTCAAGTCCTCCGGCCGCAACGACAGGGAGGTGATGGACGAGATCGGCGCCGCCGCGCAGGAGTGGATCGCCGGGCTTGGCTCACGAGGCTGAGAGGGTGTTGCCGAACCTCGCACGCGAACCGTCATCCTGACTGTGCCTTCTCGCACGGGTCTGGAGTGCTTTCCGTTCCTGCCTGCCCTCGCTGTCATCCTGAGGGAGCGCTGCGCACAACCATCGTCACGCAGGGATCCCCGGGCGCGACCGAAGGATCTGGCGGCGTAGCGCAGGATCTCGCCCGTGCACGGCCCCGCGCGGGAGATTCTTCGGTCGGCGCCCAATCCATCCAGTCGAGGGAAAGGATCACGCGGGCGCCTCCCTCAGAATGACAGCACGGGCAGGCGGGAGAACAACTCCAAACCCGATCCGAAAACCGCAGTGAAGGAGGCGCCGCGCTGCAACCTGTTGTTGCGAAGGACTCCCTCAAGGATGACAAAGCGGCTTCGCAGGGAGGTCAGCAAAAAGTGAGGAGAGGGTGATCTGCCGCGTCTGGCACGGATGGACGGCGCCCGCCAACGCCGATGCGTACGAGCGGCTGCTGCGCGAGGAGATCTTCGTGGCGATCGAGGGACGGGGGATCGCCGGCTTCCGCGGCATCCAGCTGCTGCGGCGCGACGTGGGCGCGGAAGTGGAGTTCGCCACCCTGATGTGGTTCGACGCCCTGGACGACGTCCGCGCCTTCGCGGGCGAGGACTACGAGCGCGCCGTCGTTCCCCCCGCGGCCCGCGCCCTCCTGGCCCGCTTCGACGAGCGCTCCGCCCACTACGAAGTGCGCGAAGACCGCCACGCGTGACAGGGTGAGGGGGTGACATGGTGACGGGAATGGAACACGATCCGCCGCGCATCCGCCGCGCCGCGCCGGACGACGCGCCGGTGCTGGCGCGGCTGCGCTTCGCCTTTCGCGCGGAGCTGGGGGACGCGGTGGAGCCGGAGGACGCCTTCGTGGCGCGCTGCGCGCCCTGGATGGCGGAGCGCCTGGCCGGCGACGGCCCCTGGCGCTGCTGGGTGGCGGAGGACGAGGGCGGCATCGTCGGCCACGCGTGGATGCAGCTGCTGGAGAAGGTCCCCAACCCCGTGGACGAGCGCGAGCATCACGCCTACGTCACCAACTGCTACGTGGTCCCGGCCCGGCGCGGCGGCGGGATCGGCGGCCTGCTGCTCTCGGCGGCGCTCGCCTGGTGCGAGGCGTCGGGCGTGGACGCGGTCATCCTCTGGCCAAGCCGCGACAGCCGGTCCCTGTACCGGCGGCACGGCTTCGCCGCCCCGGACGACGTGCTGCAGCTGCACCTTTCCCATCGTCCCGGAAACGAACCCGCCGCCTGACGCGTGAACGTCAGGCGGCGGAGCTCAGCGCGGCGCCCCCCCGGACGAGACGCTGAGGATTACTTGACCAGGATGCGCGCCGCGCGGCGGCGCCAGTGCGACAGCGGCTGCACCGACTCGCTCGGCTGCCGGCGCAGCAGGCTGCGCAGCATCTGCAGCGGCGAGCGGCGCTGCGGGGTGAAGCCTTCGTCGGAACGGCGGCGGTTGTAGGAGAGAGCGCGCATGGTCGGCTCGTCGAGGTTCGGGTTGTGCCGGGCCCTGCTTTCCGGCCGTCTGGCGGAGCGTCCGGCTCCGTGCGCTACAGGATAGCCGTTTCCATCCCGCACACATGGGTCGGTTGACCCGGGTCCCTGCTGGTCCTCCGGCCGCACGCCATCCCCGCGCCGGCTTGCGTGGACCGGCGATCTTCCGCACCATGAAGCCGACCGTGCACTCCGGCCACCTCCCGTCGTGCGGCACGCCCCATGGCAAAGATCAGGATCGACCTGGACCAGCTCGCCGTCGCGCTGAGCGACCACGACTTCGAGTGGATCCTGGACACCGAGACCGGCAACATCATCATGCCCGACTGGGTCCGGGATGCGGAGTTCCCGGACGAGCTCGGACTGGCGGTGGATGCCGACGGCGAGGTGGATGACGAGGCGGCCGACGCGCTCCTGGACAGCGGCCGGTTCATCGACATCGACCCGATCGGTTCCGACGAAGGCTTCCGCTGGATGGAGCGTTTCGCGACGAGCCAGCCCGATCCACACGTTCGGGAACGCCTGCTGGACGCGCTCGACCGCCCCCGTCCGTTTCGCCGCTTCAGGGATGCGCTGCGGCAATTTCCCCAGGTGCGCGATGCCTGGGAACGCCATGAAGGAGAGAAGCTGAGGGAGGCGGCGCGGGAGTGGCTCGCGTACCATGAAATCGACGCCGAGCTCGTGCCGGCCCCGCCGCCCTCCGGGACCTCCGCATCCCCGCACCAGACGCAGCAATGAGCACCATCACCGTGAGCGCTTCGGGCCCGGTGCACGCCGCACCCCGGGTCGTCTACGGGATCCTGGCCGACTACCGCGACGGCCATCCCCACGTCCTGCCCCGCCCGCCCTTCGGCGAGCTGGTGGTGGAGAGTGGCGGCACGGGCGCCGGCACCGTATTCCGCGTGCAGACGCGGGAAGGGCTGGGGATGCGCACCTACCGCATGACCGTCAGCGAGCCGGAGCCCGGGCGCCTGCTGATGGAGTCGGACACGGAGTCCGACCTGGTGAGCACCTTTCGCGTGGAGCCGGTGGACGGCGGCCGCGAATCGCGGGTGACCATCACCACCACCTGCACGCGCGGCGGCGTGCGGGGATGGCTGGAAGCCGTGCTGTTCCCGCGGCTGGCGGGGCCCATCTACCAGAAGGAGATCGCGAACCTGGACCGGCTCGCGCGCGAGCGTGCGCTCACCCGCGCGTCCGCGGCCGCGACGTGAGCGCCTCCGCACGCCGCCGCTGATCCCGTGCATCCGCCCACGCTCCTCCTCAGCCTCCTGGTCGGCGTCTCCGCGGTGCTCGCGATGGTGGCGGAGCAGCGGGAGGCGCGGCGCGGCGTCTACTTTTTCAAGCCGTTGACGACGGCGCTGATCCTGGCCCTGGCGGCGACGGCGGGCGAGCCGGTCTCGAATGGATACCGTGCGCTGGTGTGCGCCGGCCTGCTCTTCTCGCTGGCCGGCGACGTGTTCCTGATGCTGCCGCGCGACCGGTTCGTGGCCGGGCTCGCCAGCTTCCTGGTCGCGCACCTCTTCTACGTCGCCGCCTTCGCGCCGCGGCCGCCGGGGCTCGCCGCACCGCTGGCCCTGGCGGCGGTGCTGGCGTACGGCGGCGTGCTGCTGCGCGCGCTCTGGCCGCACCTGGGCACCCTGCGCGCGCCCGTCGCCCTCTACGCCGCGGCGCTGATGGCGATGGCGTGGCAGGCGATGGAGCGGTGGGCGGTGCTGGATGCCACGCCGGCCCTGCTCGCTGCCGCCGGGGCCGTGCTCTTCGTCGCGTCGGATTCCGTGCTGGCGTGGGAGCGCTTCGTGCGGCGGCGCGGATGGGGGCAGGCGGTGGTGCTGGGCACGTACTTCGCCGCGCAGTGGCTCATCGCGCTCTCGGTGCACGCGCGACCGTTCGGGTGAGGGACAGGCCGCGACTGAGCGGGTAAACCCGCCGCCCCGCCGCAACGACAGCGGACAGCCCCGCAAACTGCGCGGGGCTTCAACTGCATGGGCGCTCGGGGGCAGGTGGCCTGTCGATCAGGCGAAGCGGTAGATCAGCGCCCGCGTGCCACCGCTTCGACGTGACCTTCTGGCCGGGTGCTCCCGGCCGGGATGGGCGGCTCGAGGCCGTCCTCCAGCAGCGAGCCGATGTACATCGACATCGCGTCCTCCAGCCATTCCAGCGCCTCGTCCGCCGTCGCACCATGACTCTGGCATCCCGGCAGCTCATCCGCCCGGGCCAGGAACAGCGACCCGCCGCGCGTATCCTGGTCAGGGCGTACGCGCCTGGTGTACGGGAGCCGGAGGTAGCCCTCAACCATCTGATGCATCGTTCCTGCCCTCGATCTCTGCGAGTAGCCGGATCAGGCGAATGGCTTCCTGGATGTGCCCTTCGCGTGCGCGCCAGGAAAGAGTCGTCACCCATCCCCGCGATCTAATCATTGCGAGGGGCCAACCCGTCGCGCATGATCAGCGCTGTCCATTGTCCGAGCAGACCTCACCGTTCCTGTTTACTTCGTTCAGCTCAAGCGGTGGGCGTTGCTTCGTACCAACACGCGAACCGCCAACACGGGTACGATCGCATGCGTCAGGTGTGGATCACGCGGCGGGGCGGGCCGGAGGTGCTGCAGGTGCGCGAGGCGCCGGACCCGCGGCCGGCGGAGGGCGAGATCCGCATCCGCGTGGCGGCGGCGGGGATCAACTTCGCGGACGTGCTGGCGCGCATGGGGCTCTACCCCGACGCGCCCCCGCTCCCCACGGTCGTGGGCTACGAGGTGGCGGGAACGGTGGAT
>DASTNU010001055.1:0-2309 GCA_035720605.1 Longimicrobium sp.
GGCACGGTGCGCAGCACGAGCTCCTGCCCGTGGACGAGCGTCTCCGTCCACTCCGCCGCCGGCGCCTGGCCTTCGTCCGTCCAGACGAGCGCGGCGCGCTGCTCGTCGAGGATGCTCTTCAGCGAGGGGCGTGCGGCCCACCGGGGGTCCAGCCCCTCGCGGTCGGGAAACGGAAAGCGCAGCGCGGCCGGCTCCCAGCGGGCGGCCAGCCTCACCTCCCAGGTGGCCGCCCGGGTGTCGGGGGGCGGCGAGCCCGCCTGCCGCAGCCGCTCGGGGGTGGGCCAGGGAATGAGCGCCACCGCCCGCCCCTCCGCGTCGGCCACGGCGGTGCGCGTCTGGCCGGCCAGGGTGGCGGTCAGCACCGCCCAGGCGGCCGGCGCGCCGGTGGCGGCGTCCTCCAGGTCGGCGCGGATGGCGGCCATTCCCGGCGGCACCGGGCGCGCGGCGGCGGGAAAGAGGTAGGCCTTTCCCGGCCCCCCGGGCGGGCTTCCCGGCGTGACCGACAGGAACTCGCCGCGGTAGCCCAGCGGCAGCGTCACGCTGAAGGCGGCGGAGAGGTACTTGCCCGAGCGGTCGTCCACGGCGATGGCGAACTCGCCCGGGGGCCCGGTGAGCTCCGGGTGCTCCTCGTCCGGCGCCGGCTTTTCCGCGCGCCACTGGCCGGTAAGGCCGTGAAAGGCGTACACGCCCCCGGGCGAGCGCACCGCCCGCACCGGCCCCTGCGGGCTGCCGCGCAGCCAGGCGTGCACCATCAGCGCGTCCGCCACGGGAACGTCCAGCGCGGCGTCCCAGAAGCGGATTCCCAGCGGGGTGAAGGTGCGGTCGCGCTCCAGCTCCCGGATCTGCACGCTCATGGCGCCCCCACCAGCTGGCCGGGGGCGAACACGCGCTCCTGCACCACCCCGCGCCCGGGCAGGGGCGTCGACTCGATCTCCAGCGTGCGCGCCACGTACGGCACGGAGAGCTGGTAGGCGCGCTCGATCACCGTCTCCCAGATGCGGAAGGTGTCTTCCACGCTCAGGTCGGTGTGCGAGAGCGTCACCGTCTCGTCGGGGTGGAACACGCCGGGGCGGGGGCCGTTCAGCAGCTCGGCGGAGAGCACCGCGTGGTCCTCCAGCACGCGCATCATCCACCCCGCGATCTCGTGCTGCAGCGACGCCCGCCGCGCCCAGGCCGTGGCCATGAAGTGCAGGTCCAGCGGCAGCATGGGGCGCTGCCGCCGCCCGTCGGGAAGGAGCCGTCCCTGCGGCGCGCGCGCGGTGCCGTTGGGGTAGATGCGGTAGAGAAAGAGCGACACGCCCTGCTCCATGGGGTGCGTGAAGTCGTCCGAGACGTAGACCTGGAAGTCCAGCACGGCCCCGTTGAACTCCGCGGGGTCGTACGCCGCGCGAAGCAGGCGCGCCACCGCCTCCAGGGTGCTGGCGATGGCCGCGTGCCCGCTCACTGCGCCTCTGCGGGCTCGCCGTGCACCGCGGCCAGCAGCGCCTGGCGCGACAGCTCGCCCAGCGGCGTGCGGTGCGGGCGCAGCTCGTACAGCACGGCGCGGCGGGCGTCGGTGCCCAGCGCCAGCACGCGGGAGCGGGGAGAGCGCAGCAGCATGGAGACGGGAGCGGCCTCGTTCTCGGGATCCGTCTGCGACAGCACCACCACGTCGGCGGCCTCCGGCGGCCCGGCGTCGCCATCCAGCACCTGGACCTCGGGGTCGTCGGCAAGCATCCCCGCCAGCAGGCTGTGAAGGACGGGCGGCTGCACCAGCAGGGCGACCCTGATCAATGCGCTGTCCGCGAGTGGGTGGCACGGCGCCGCGGGACCGGTGTGTACACTGGCCTCGCCTCCGCGCCGGGTGAATGGTCACTTCGGTCCCCCGCGCGGTCCGTCCGGGGCCCGGGCCTCCTGCGGCATTGACACGCCTTCGGGAGGGCGGGAAGGGGAGGAGGAGATGGATCGAAGGAGGGATTGCGCGTGCCGGGACCCTCGCCCCCGTGCGGCTGTACGCGCCGGATCGGCGGGGGATCGAAAGATCCAGCCCATCCTGGATCCCCTCGACTGCACTCACGCCGGCAACGGAGGACCGCCACCGTTCCTCCCCGTTTCGTCCCCTCAGAGGTGTCGCTAACCCTCGCGCGAGCGATTGTCTTCCTGAGGGAGGCGCCGCGTGTAACTTCAGCACACACAGTATTTTGGCGCCGACCGAAGGATCTTGCCGGCAGAACCGCGGGGCCGGATTTCTGCCGCCGAGCCGGCCCCTCGCCGGCGGAGAGAAGATCCTTCGGTCGCGCGCAAGCGGTTGCATTGCTTCGGGTTACTCG
>DASTNU010001056.1:0-2566 GCA_035720605.1 Longimicrobium sp.
CGGCGCGGGAGCCCTTTTGTCGCGGTGACCTAGGTTGCGTCCGTCTCAGTTCGGCGCGGCCTCGACGATCATCACGAAGCCCATGGCGCCGGCTGCGCAGACGGAGATCATGCCGAACTGCTCGCCGCGGCGGCGCAGCTCGTTCAGCAGGGTGACCGTCAGCCGCCCGCCGGTGGCGCCGAAGGGGTGGCCGATGGCGATGGAGCCGCCCATCACGTTGATGCGGTCCTCCGGCGGCAGCCCCAGCGCCTTGTCCCGCCCCAGCCGCTCCTTCGCGATCCGGTCCGAATCGAACCACTGCAGGTTGCTCAGCACCTGCGCGGCGAACGCCTCGTGCACCTCCAGCAGGCCGATGTCCTTCATCGTCAGCCCCGCGCGGTCGAACGCCGTGGGCGCGGCGTACACGGGGCCCTGCAGCAGCTGGTCGCCGGGGTCCAGCGCGGCGTAGGCGTAGCTGCGGATGAAGCCCAGCGGCCTGTACCCCAGCGCGCTCGCCTTCTCCTCGCTCATCAGCAGCACCGCGCTGGCGCCGTCCGTCAGCGGCGACGCGTTGCCCGCCGTCACGCTGCCGTACCTGCGGTCGAACACCGGCTTGAGCGTCGAGAGCTTCTCCAGCGAGGTGTCGGCGCGAATGCCGTTGTCGCTGGTCACCACCTGCTCGTACTTCGGCGGGACGTAGAAGGCGGCGATCTCCGCCGTCAGCCGCCCGTCCGCGGTGGCGGCCGCCGCCAGCTGGTGGCTGCGCAACGCCCAGCGGTCCTGCGCCTCGCGGCTGATGCCGTTCTCCTTGGCCATCTTCTCCGCCGACTCGCCCATGGTGAGCCCCGTGGTGGGCTCGGCGATGGCGGGGGTGACGGGAGCCAGGTGGCGCGGGCGGATGGTGCGGAACGCCTGCAGCCGCTCGCCCAGCGAGCGGGCCTTGCTGGCGCGCACCAGCGCCTCGCGCATCTCCTTGCTGAACAGGATGGGCACGTCCGTCAGCGACTCCGCGCCTCCCGCGACCACCACGTCGGCCATCCCCAGGGCGATCTGCTCCGCGGCGGAGGTGATGGCCTGGTTGCTCGACGCGCACGCACGCCCCACCGTGAACGCGGGCACCCGCGGCGGGATCCCGGCGCCCAGCGTGACCTCGCGGGCGATGTTGGGCTCCTGCACCGACTGCACCACGGTGCCGTACACCACGTGGTCGATCTGCTCCACGTCCAGCTCGGTGCGGGCGATGAGCTCGCGGACCGCCACCTTTCCCAGCTCGGTGGACGTCACGTCCTTGAAGTCGGTGCCGGACTTGGCGAACGGCGTCCGGCACCCGTCGATGATCGCGACCCTGCGGCCGAGGTTGTTCATGTGCACCCGTCTTTCGCGGAGCGTGGTCCTGCCATGGGCGCGACAATCTCAGCGTGAGCGGTGCTCATATCAAGGGATGGATGCGCCTTCGACAGATCAGTTCGATTGCGCTGACTCGAGCCGCGTGAGCAGGGCCTCCAGCTCGGGCAGGACGGTGGGCAGATCCAGGGTCAGGATATCCCACACGATGTCGAGGTTGACGTCGAAGTAGCCGTGCGCGAGTCGGTCGCGGGTGCCGGCGATCTCGCGCCACGCACCTCGTCAGGCGACACGCGCAGCCTCCGCATCGAAGATCACGACCGCCGTGCGCATGACGTCATCCCGGACGTACCGGCTCAGATCCTCGGGCGTGTTGAGATCCACGGGGCGTCCCAGCAGGTCGGAAAGCTCGTCCTGGAGCGTGATGAAGCCGTAGCCAAGGCGATGGTCCGGCTCGAATTGCACGAGCACGTCGATGTCGCTGTCGGGCCTGAAGTCATCGCGGATGACGGAGCCGAAGAGCGAAAGCCGCCGGATTCGATTCCGCAGGCAGAACTCCGCAATTTCTTCGTCGTCGATGATGATCGCAGGCCGCACGGCAGCATGCCTTTCCGCTGGAGTGAAGAGGTCTGGACGATAGTAACACGCGGAGGGCTCATCCTCCACGGTCCCGCTTCGCCCACCAACCTGGACGGTTTGCCTTCATCCGCCGGGGACGATACATTCCGCCGCCTTCACCGCCCTTACCGCGAGACGTAGATCGTGAATAGATCGGCACTTACCCATACCGACACCTTCGTGCGCCGGCACGTGGGGCCCGACGACGCCGAGATCCGGCAGATGCTGCAGACGATCGGCTACGACTCGCTGGACGAGCTGGTGGACGCCACCATCCCCCGCGACATCCGCCAGGAGCAGCGGCCGCTGGCGCTGGGGCCGGAGCGCAGCGAGTACGAGCTGCTGCAGGAGCTGCGGGGGATGATGGCGAAGAACCGTGTCTTCCGCAGCTACCTGGGGATGGGCTACCACGACTGCATCACCCCGCCCGTCATCCAGCGCAACATCCTGGAGAACCCGGGCTGGTACACGCAGTACACGCCCTACCAGGCAGAGATCGCGCAGGGGCGGCTGGAGGCGCTGCTCAACTTCCAGACCATGGTGGCCGACCTGGCCGCGCTGCCCCTGGCCAACGCATCACTGCTCGACGAAGCCACGGCCGCCGCCGAAGCGATGCACATGTGCC
>DASTNU010001057.1:0-2360 GCA_035720605.1 Longimicrobium sp.
GCCTCCACGTGGACGCCGTGCATCTCGATCTCCACGCCGCGCGTCGTGTCCGCGGGATCGTCCGCGTCGGCCGCATCCACCGCGGGGTGATGATGCGACGGGGTGATGGGGTGAGGGGGTGATGGAGCGAGGGGGTGAGGGGATTCCGCCGGCGCCGGCGCGGATCCCACGCCGTCCGTAGGACCCGTGGGCGACGGGACGGCCGCAGCCTCGTCATCCTCTGCCGCGCCGTCCTCTTCCTCGCCCGCGTCCAGCGTCTCGAACAGCCGCAGCGCGATGTTGCGGTGCGCGGGGTACTGCCGCACCGCCAGCGCCAGCGCCTGGCCCAGCGCCGGCAGCGCGAGCGCCCAGTACGCCAGCAGCAGCAGGCTTCCGGACGCGCCCTCCCGCGCCGCGTGACCCAGGACGATCCACGCGGCCGCGCCGTACCCCGCGACCCCGGCGGCCGCATCGGCGGTGGCGAGCGCGCGGAACAGGCCCAGCCCGGCGCGCGCCCACTCGGCCACCAGCATCTCGTGCTCGCGGCGGACGGCGCGCTCCGCGCCGTGCGCGCGCACCGGGCTGAGCCCCAGCAGCGCGTCCAGGTAGAAGCGGCCCAGCGCGCCCTGGTGGCTGCGGACGCGCAGGTCGCGCTCGGCCACGAAGCCGTGCATCGCCAGCGGCACGGCGGCGGCGGCCGCGGCGCCCAGCAGCGCCGGCAGCGCGCTGGCGGGATCGATCCAGATGATCGCACCGGTGACGGCGGCGAGCTCGGCGGCGGTGCGCACGACGCGCCCGCCCAGCTCCGGCAGGGTGCGCAGCGCGTGGGCGGCGTGGGCGCGCTCCGCCATGTCGCTGGTGAGCCGGCTGTGGAAGTAACGGTCGCCCAGGCGCGGCAGCTTGCGCAGGAACTCCACCCGCAGCCGCGCCTCCAGGTGCCGCCCCGCGCGCCGCAGCCCGTGCGAGACGGAAAGATCCGTCGCCAGCAGCACCAGGGCGAGCAGCACCAGCGCCGCCGCCACCCCGGCCCGCGCGGGCGCGGTGCCCAGCTCGCGTCCCGCATCCAGCAGCCCGCGAAAGAGCAGCGCCTCCAGCACCACCCCACCCGCCGCCGCCACGAGGGCCACGATCAGCGCGGCGATCGGGACCATCGATACGGGCCTGCCCTCCACCATGGGCCCGTCGCTCCGCGCCGCCGGTCCAGACCTTGGAATCCGGAAAGGCGGATCTTGCGATCTTCCGACGGCGAATCCGTTCGCTCCAGGATGCGGCCGGTGCCAGCGTCCGCCCGAACGTGTTGATCCGTCATCATCCGTCGCACCGCCCCGTAACAGCATCGCCAGCAGCCGCCATCCGGGCGCCGGCGCCTGCTCCTCGAGAGCCGCGCGCAGCTCGGGGATAATGGGGACGGATTGCGCTGGCGAAGCGGATCCGGCCGCTTCCGCGGAGGCGGTGGATGCAGCGGATTCCGTCGATTCCGTCGCGTCGGCCGATTCTGTCGCGTCCGTCGATTCTGTCGCGTCCGTCGATCCCGTCGATCCCGTCGGTTCGGCCGATCCGGTGGATGCGGTGGATGCGGTCGGGGTGGCCGATCGCGGACGCTCCAGGCGGCCGCGGACGCGCACCAGGACGGCGCCGCGGAACAGGAGGCGCTCCTCGCCGTCTTCGCCCGGCGGATGCGGGCGCACCATCCAGCTGCCGGGCGGAAGCACCTCCGTTTCTCCTCCCGGAGACGCCGCGAGGGCGTCGTCCAGCAGCGCGCACAGGGCCCGCACCGCCTGCGGTCCGCGCCGCACGCCGCCCGCGGTCACCAGCGACGCCGCCAGGCGCGCAGCGGCGTCCAGCGTTGCCATCCCGCGCCAGCCCGCGTCCGCCGCCACGCCGCGGAGGAGCGCCTCCGCCGCGGCGGCCGCGCCCAGCCGGGCCAGCCGGGCCCGCAGCGCGCCGGTGAACTCCGCGGAATGGGCCCACGTCATCCACGCCTCCGTGGGGACGGGGTGCGCGTGCAGGTAGAGGTCGGCAAGAAAGCGACGCCGCGAGGGCCAGCGGCGCCCGGTGGCCGGGTCCATCACCTGCACCCGCCCGCCCGCCGCGCGCCACGCCACCACGAAGTGCGTCAGCCCGCCCGGGTTGCGGATCACGACGACCGCGGGGAGCGCGTTCGCCTCCGGCAGCAGCAGGTGGTCGGCGGGGAGCATCACCTGCTCCGCGTCCAGCCCCAGCAGCCGCGCCACCGATTCCACCGCGTCGATGGACGTCCCGTCCACCCCCGTCTGGCAGGCCTCGCGCAGGCGGCCGTAGCTGGTGCGGATGCCGAAGCCCTCGAGCAGGCTCTTCAGCGCCGCGGGACCGCAGTCCATCGCCGAGGTCTGGATCACCTC
>DASTNU010001058.1:0-4036 GCA_035720605.1 Longimicrobium sp.
CCACGGCGCCGGCGCCGGTCGGGAGGGTGGAGCCCAGCGCCAGCGAGACGCCCGGCATCCATCCCGCGGCCTGCCGGAACCGGTGCTTCAGCGCGAGCGCGCCGTCGCCGGCGCCCCCGGCGGTCGCGGCGGGCGTCACCGTCCGCAGGTACGAGGGAAAGGTGGCGCGCAGCTCGGTCTGGCGCCCCAGCCCCACGCGCAGGAGCGTTTCCCCGAACGCGTGGCGCGTGCGGCCGTCCCGCCGGCCGTGCGAGTATCCCGCCTCTACCTGGAACACCCCGGCCGCCACCACGCCGGGACCCTTCACCACGCCCATCCGGCTGGTGGAGACGGGAGCCGGCGCCTGTGCCGCGGCGGCGCCGGCGGAAAGCAGGAGCGCCGCCACGAGGGCGGCGGTTTTCAGGGGCATGGGCTGGATCGGCATCGTCGGGTCGGTCGTTCGATGGATGGGGATCGGGCGGCCTCAGCGGGCGGCCGCGGCGGCGCGGATGCGCGCGAGCGGAGCCTCCGTCCCGCGTCCCACGCCTTCCTGGCGGTGGGCGATGCGGCCCTCCGCGTCCAGCACGAGGTACGTGTTGGAGTGCGAGATCTGCGCGTCGGCTTCCGCGCGGTAGCGGATGCCCAGCACCGCCGCCAGCTCGCGGACCCCGTCCGCGTCGCCGGTGAGCAGCGTCCACCGCGCGGGGTCCAGCCGCAGCGAGGCGGCGAAGCTGGCGAGCTGCGCCGCGTCGTCGCGCTCCGGGTCCAGCGACACCAGCGCGAATCCCACGCGGCCCCGCTCCTCCACCGGCAGCGCCGCCTCCAGGCGCTTGAGCTCGGCAACGATCGCCGGGCAGGTGTGGGTGCAGTGCGTGTAGACCATCGCCACCACCTGCGTCCTGCCGCGCAGGGAGCCCAGCGTTCGCTCGCGCCCGTCCTGGTCCACCCAGGGCGTCTCCAGGTCGTAGACGGAAAAGTCCGGTGCCGGCGCGGCCCGCCGCGCGTCTTCCGCGGCGGGGACGATGGGGGCGGGCGCGCGGCCGCACGCGGCGAGGGCGGCGAGCGCGGCCAGCAGCGGCAGGCGGAGCAGGGGGCGCATGGTCACAGGTCCTGTGCGCAGCGGAAGCCGAGGCTTCCGACGGTGGTGCGTCCCTCCAGCGCCGCCCGGAAGCCGTAGCGCAGGAACGCGGGATAGTTGTTCGGATCGGTGGCGCCCACCACGCCCGCGGCGCAGAAGAGCGGGTGGTCGCGGCCGCCGGTGGCGCGCGAGTCGGTGGAGACCAGGAGGGAGTTGAAGTCCAGCACCCACTCCCACACCACGCCGTGCAGGTCGGATACGCCATAGGCGTTGCGGAACCCGGATCCGGCCACCGGCGGCACCGGCCGCGGCGTGCCGTACAGCTCCAGCAGCCGGGCGATGAAGGCCGGCTGCCGCGACGCGTCCCGGGCGGTCTCGCTGGCCAGGGCGGCGTACTCCCACTCGTCCGTGGTCGGCAGGCGCGCGCCGCGCCAGGCGCAGTACGCGCGGGCGGCGAACCACGAGACCTCCGTCACCGGGCGGCGCGCATCGGTGGCGGTGCCCACCGCCAGCGGCCCCGGCCACCCGGCCAGGTACCCCGGGCCGGCGAAAGCCCCCGGCACGGCGCCGCGGCGCCAGCGCGGGCGGGCCCGCACGAAGGCCAGGTACTCGCCGCGGGTGACGGGGCGGCGGTCCAGCGCGAACGCATCCACCTCCACCACCGCCCGGCCGTTGGCGAACAGCGGCACGTACCGCCCCCCGGGAATGCGCGCCATCCCTGGTCCCGGCGACGGCGTCGCGGCGATGGAGGCCGCGGCCGCCAGGGCAAGCATCAGGGTGAGGGTCAGGGCGCGCATCGTCGTCACCATCGTCGAAGGAACGTGCGGGCGGACGCCGGAGGGGCGCCCGCCCGCGCCCGTGCTACCGCCCGGCCGGGGCCGGGGCGTAGGGGCCGGTGGAGACCTGGCCGCCGAAGGCGCTGGCCCGCGGCTCGCCCTCCACCATCATCAGCCCCACCGTGCCCTTGTGGAAGGCGCGGAAGAGGGCGTGGTCCACCAGCACCAGCTTGCCCGGCGTCTCGGCGCGGAACTCCAGGACGGCGCTGCCGCCCGCGGGAATGCTGGTGGTCTGCACGTTGTGCTGGGCGACCGTGCCGCCCTCCGTGTACACGTTGTCGAACACCTCGCCGATCACGTGGAAGGAGCTGGTGAGGTTTGGCCCGCCGTTGCCCATGAACAGGCGCACCGTCTCGCCCGTGCGCACCCGGAGGGTGTTGTCGCCGGTGAGGGCGCCGACGGAGCCGTTGAACACCACGTACTCCGGCTGCTCGGCGACGGCCTTGGCCAGGTCGAACGGCTGCAGGCCGGGCTCGCCGTGCGCGCCCCTGGTGTAGAAGTCGCCCTGCATCACGTAGAACTCGCGGTCCACCGGCGTCATCCCCTCCTTCGGCTCCACCAGGATCAGCCCGTACATGCCGTTGGCCACGTGCAGCGACGCCGGGGCGAAGGCGCAGTGGTAGACGTACAGCCCCGGGTTCAGCGCGGTGAAGGTGAACGCCGCCGCGTGTCCGGGAAGCGCCAGCGTGGCCTCGGCGCCGCCGCCGGGGCCGGTCACGGCGTGCAGGTCGATGTTGTGCGGCACGGTGCTGGAGGGGTGGTTCTTCAGGTGGAACTCCACCTGGTCGCCCTCGCGCACGCGGATGAAGCTGCCGGGCACCGTCCCGCCGAAGGTCCAGAAGGTGTAGTCCACCCCGTCCGCCATCCGCATCGTCTTCTCCACCACCTCCAGGTCCACGATCACCTTGGTGGCGTAGCTCCGCTGGATCGGCTTGGGGACCAGCGGCGGCGCGGTGAGCTCCGCCCGCTCCTGGCCGCGGATCGCCGGCGCCTCGGGGGTGGGGATGGAGGCCGCGAAGGCGGACGCCGGGGCCGCGCCGGCCGAAACGGCCTGCCGCGAGGCGAAGAAGAGCGCGAGGAAGGCGGCCACGCCCAGCAGGAGCGCCAGCCAGGCCGTCCAGCGGCCGCCCGTGCCGCCGGCAGGCGGCGCCGGGGGCGCGGAGGGCGGCGGAACGCGGCGGGGGCGCTCGCGGGTGGTCGGGGGCTGCAGCAGGCTGCTCATGTGGTGCTCCTTGTCGTGCGACTCAGGCCGCCAGCGCGGCCGGGGGGATTACGGCGGAGACGGGCTCCGCGTCGAACTCCAGGGGCGCCGGCCCGATGAGGTCGGCGATGGTCGTGTGGCGCAGCGGCGCCCACAGGGCGTGCTGCACCTCGCTCCAGCGGGAGTGCGCCGCGCATGGGGCCACCGACTGGCAGGGCCGGTTGCCCAGCAGGCAGACGCCGGCGGCGCGCGGTGTGTCGTCCACCGCGTTCACCACGTCCGCCAGTGCGATCTCGTCCCCGTCGCGAAGCAGACGGAACCCGCCGGCGGGGCCGCGCGTGCTGGCCAGCAGACCGCGCCGCGCAAGCAGCTGCAGCGTCTTGCCCAGGTAGTTGGCCGGCGCGCCCAGCGCCCGCGCGATGCGGTCGGCGGGCACCGGCTCCCCCCGGGGCTGCTGCGCCAGGAAGAGGACGGCGCGGATGGCGTGTTCGGCGGTCTGGCTCAGCATCGGTCGTCGGCTCCTTTCGCATGCGAATATGCGAAATGCCGATCGCCGCGCCTGTCGGCGGATGCTTGAAACCTGATGGGTGCCGGGACCCGCAGCGTGTGCGGAAATTCCGTACGGGCCGGCGCGGAGCGGGTGGGGAAAGGCGAGGTGAAGACGGATCCGGTCTCACCCGGAGCCAGCGGAGTCGACGGAGCAGAACGCCGTCGACACCGCTACCGCCGTGCGAGACCGGATCCGTTCAGCGGCGTGGGAATCAGCGTCGTTACCGCACGGATGCCGCGAGCGCGGCGAGCAGCGCGTCGGGATTCGTCCCGTGGCGCTCCGCCGCTTCGCGTACCGGGATCGCGCCGCCGCAGCAGGCGTCGATCCCGTACGCCTTGAACACCGGCACGGTGGCGGGAAAGCGCTGGATCGTCTCGTTGACGGTGGCGCTG
>DASTNU010001059.1:0-5129 GCA_035720605.1 Longimicrobium sp.
CGCGCCTGGTCCGATCCGGGGGTGCGCCGGGCAGTGGGCGCGGAACCCTGACCCCGCGGGCACACGAGAACTCCAGATACCAGGCCCGCCCGCGACGAGCGCGACGGGCAGTAGATCCAGGACCGATGTCCCTGCTCCGTAGAACCACAGCGGCGCTGCGCCTCTTCGCGCGCCTTCTCCCCGTCGTCACGGCCCTGGCCGCGCTCCCCGCACCGTCGCTCGCGCACGGGGCGTTGCGACGCTCCGTGCCCGCCTCGGGTGCGCACCTGCCCACGGCCCCGAGCGAGCTCCGGCTCACCTTCAACGAGAGCGTGGAGCTTGCGATCGCGCGGCTCCGCCTCCTGGGTCCCGACAGCGTCGAGGTCGCGCTCGCGCCGCTCGTCCTCCCCCCTGACTCCGCGACCGTGCTGGTCGCCCGCATCACAGGGCCGCTCCGTGCGGGCACCTACGTGGTCGCGTGGCAGGTCGCAGGCGCGGACGGCCACCCGGTGCGCGGAACGTACTCGTTCGTGATCGCTCCGGGCGCACAGGGGCTCGCCCCGGCAGCGACATCGGCGGGCCCCACGGCGCCGGGACAGGCGCCGCCGCCCGCGTCCCACCACCGGGCGACCTCGCTCCCCGAGGGACTGTGGTTCGACGCCGAGTCGCCGCTGTACGCCATGGTGCGCTGGCTCACCTACCTTGGGCTGCTCGGCGTGGTCGGCGCCGTGGCCTTCCGCTTCGCGGTGCTCCCGCTGGTGCGCCGCCAGGGGACGGCCCCCGCACTGGCGATCCTCGCACCGGCCGCTGGCCGTGCAGCACGCCTCGGGCTCACGGCGGCCGCCGTTCTCGCGCTCGCCGGCGTGCTGCGGCTCTACGCGCAGTCATACGCGCTACACGGGGCCGAAGGCGCGCTGGAGCCGGCGCTGGTCGGCACCATGCTGTCCCGGACCGTGTGGGGGTGGGGATGGCTCCTGCAGGCGGTCGGGACCGCGCTGGTGGGCGCGGGCTTCGCGCGGGCACGCCGCGCGCCCCGGCGGGTCCGTCCTCCGCGTGAGGAGGCGGGGGAGATGGAGGAGGTGCGGGAGACGGGCGAGGCGGAGGCGCCGTTCACGGCAGCGTCCGGCGCGCCCGCCGTCGCCGTGGCGCAGGCCCCGGTCGCGTCCGTCGCAGCTACGGCACCGGAGCCCGCGCGCGAGCCGTCCCGCACCGGATGGGCGCTCGCGGCCATGGGCGCGGTGGCGCTCGCGTTCACGCCGGCGCTCTCCGGCCACGCCGCCTCCACGCCCCGTGTCACCGCGCTCGCCATCCTCGCGGACGGCGTGCACGTGCTGAGCGCGGGCGGGTGGATCGGCGGGCTCCTGCTGGTGCTGGCGGCTGGGATCCCCGTGGCCCTGGGGCTCGTGCGCGAGGAGCGCGGCCCTGCTGTCGCGGCCCTGGTCAATGCGTTCAGCCCGACCGCGCTGTTGTTCGCGGGGGCGCTCACCGTCACCGGCGTGTTCGCCGCCTGGGTGCACCTTGGAAGCGTTCCCGCGCTGTGGGAGACCGCCTACGGGCGGACGCTCCTGCTGAAGCTCGCCGTGCTCTCGGCGGTCTTCGGCACTGGTGCGTACAACTTCCTGCGGGTGAAGCCCGCCCTGGATGGCGAGCCCGGCGTGCTCCGGCTCCGCCGCTCCGCCATGGTGGAGATCGCGGTCGGAGTGCTCGTCCTCGCCGTCACCGCCGTCCTGGTCGCTACCGCCACCCCCGCCGACGCCGCATAGGAGGGCCGGCGCGCCACTCATGCCCGGGTCCGTCACGCCAGGACGGCGCTCATCCTGACCACTGACATCGGGGGAGACTCTGAGCCTGCAGGTCCCCGAGGTTGGTTCCTTCAGGTTGCGACGCGTTTTTATACGGCGTAAAATAGCGAAGCTTTATGACGGCCCTCCGTCAACTGCCACACCGTCGGCCCGAACGCCGGGAGTCGGAATGGACCACTCGCACGACCACCATCACGGCCACGGCCGCCTGGAGCCCGAGCCGCCGGTGGAACCCGGCTACCCTGAGCACCCCGAGGTTCCGCACCAAGGCGGAAGTCTCCCCGGCCCGCACGGGGAGCACGCAGGGCATGACCACCCCCCCGCAGCGGAGCCACACGCACACGCTCACCACAACGGGCATGCCGGTGGTCGTGCCGCAGACCCGCACGCGGAGCATCGCGCTGCGGGCCATGACGAGCATGCGGGACACGGCGGGCACGACAAGCATGCCGGGCACAGCGTGGAGATGTTCCGGGACAAGTTCTGGATCACGCTGACGCTGACGGTGCCCACGGTCGTGTGGGGACACATGATCATGTCGCTCACCGGCTGGCACGCGCCGCGGTTCCCAGGCTCACACTGGATCCCGCCCGTGTTCGGCACCGCGGTCTTCCTCTACGGCGGCGTGGTCTTCCTCCGCGGGGCCGTCCAGGAGCTGAAGGACCGGCTCCCGGGGATGATGACGCTGATCTCGCTCGCCATCACCGTGGCGTTCGTGTTCAGCGCGGCGGTCACGCTCGGCTTTCCCGGGATGCCGCTGTGGGAGGAGCTGGCCACGCTGGTCACCATCATGGTGCTCGGCCACTGGATCGAGATGCGCTCGATCAGCCAGGCACAGGGCGCGCTGCAGGAGCTCGCCAGGCTGCTCCCGAACACCGCCGTGCGCGTCGTCGGAGAGCGAATGGAGGAGGTGCCGATCTCCGAGCTGCGCGAGGGCGACGTCGTCCTGGTGCGCCCCGGCGCCAGCGTGCCAGCGGATGGTACCGTTGCCTCAGGCGAGAGCTCAGTGAACGAGGCGATGATCACCGGCGAGTCGCGCCCGGTGAAGAAGGCGCCGGGCGAGACGGTGATCGCCGGCACTGTGAACGGCGAGGGCTCGCTGCGGGTTGAGGTGACGGGGACGGGGGAGCGCACCACGCTCGCCGGGATCATGCGCCTGGTGGAGCAGGCGCAGACGTCCCGCTCCCGCGCGCAGGCGCTCGCTGACCGGGCCGCCTTCTACCTGACCATCATTGCCATCGCCGCCGGCGTGGTCACGCTGGTCGCCTGGCTCCTGCTGCGCGATGATCCCGCGTTCGCGGTCGAGCGGATGGTGACGGTGCTGGTGATCGCGTGCCCCCACGCGCTAGGGCTCGCGGTGCCGCTCGTGATCGCGATCTCCACCACGCTCGGCGCGCGCGGCGGGCTGCTGGTGCGCGACCGGCGGGGGCTGGAGGAGGCCCGGAACCTGACCGCGGTGGTCTTCGACAAGACGGGGACGCTCACGCTGGGCGAGCACCGCGTGGTGAGCGTGGCCACGGCGGAGGGCACGGCCGAAGACGAAGCGCTCGCGATCGCCGCGGCCGTCGAGCGCGACTCGGAGCACCCGGTCTCGCGGGCGATCGTGAAGAGCGCGGAGGAGCGGGGGCTTTCCGCTCCCGCGGCGGAAGGCTTCGAGGCGATCCCCGGCTACGGGGTGCGGGCCCGGGTCGACGGGCGGACGCTCCAGGTCGGCGGCCCCAACCTCATCCGCAAGCTCGGTGTGAACCTCCCACCCGGTCTCGCGGCTGCCGGGGAGCAGGCGGCGGAGGCGGGGCGCGCCGTGGTGTTCCTGCTGGAGGGCGAGGCCGCGTTGGCCGCGTTCGTGACGGACGACGCCATCCGGCCGGAGTCGCGCGAGGCCATCCGCCGCCTGCACAACAACGGCATCGAGGTGGTGATGCTCACCGGCGACTCGAAGGCCGTCGCCGAGTCGGTCGCGCGCGAGCTGGGGATCGACACCGTCTTCGCCGAGGTCCTCCCGGACCAGAAGGCGGGGAAGATCAAGGAGCTGCAGGGGCAGGGGAAGCGCGTCGCGATGGTGGGCGACGGCGTGAACGACGCCCCCGCGCTGCTGACCGCCGACGTGGGGGTGGCCATCGGCGCGGGGACGGACGTGGCCGTCGAGGCGGGTGACGTGGTGCTGGTGCGGAGCGACCCGCGCGACGTACCCCGGATCGTGGAGCTGTCGAAGGCCACCTACCGCAAGATGATCCAGAACCTGTGGTGGGCCGCCGGCTACAACATCGTCGCGATCCCGCTGGCCGCCGGCGTCGCCTATCGATGGGGCCTCGTCCTCTCCCCGGCCGTCGGCGCCGTGCTGATGTCGCTTTCCACCGTGATCGTGGCGATCAACGCGCAGCTCCTGCGGCGCGCACGGCTGTATATGTACCCGGCCGAGCGGGCGAAGGACCCGCCGGCCTCACCCAGGACCCAGTATCCACGAATGACCAGCACCCCTCGACTTTCGCTTCTCGCGGCCGCGCTGCCGCTCCTCGCCGCGCTCGCGCTGCCGCTCTCCGCCCAGACGCCGGCGCACGCGCACGGCGCCCACGGCGCCACCCAGCAGGCCGACTCCGCAGCCGTCGCGGCCGCGGTGGACCGCTACCACCAGGCGCTAGCGTCGGCGGACAGCGCCGGGGCGCTGGCGCTGCTGACGACGGACGCGGTGATCCTGGAGAGCGGCGGCGTGGAGACCCGCGCCGAGTACCGCTCGCACCACCTGCCCGCGGACATCGAGTTCGCGCGGGCGATCCGCAGCACCCGCGGGCCCGTGCTGGTTCGCGTGCACGGAGACGTGGCCTGGGCCAGCTCGACCAGCACCACGCAGGGCGAGTTCCGCGGCCGGCAGATCAACTCTGCGGGCGCCGAGCTGATGGTGCTCACGCGCACGCCGCAGGGGTGGAGGATCGCCGCGATCCACTGGTCCTCGCGCAACCGCCGGTAGCTGCGCATTCTCCCCTGGCCAGTAGCCACGTCGTGGGGAACGTTCCCACAGGGGATAGCGAAGGAAGCCGGATTGGCGCTCACCACGAGCCGCGTTATCTTGTCCGCATGATCCGCCGCCGCATGCTTGCCGCGCTGCTTGCGCTCGCCACCTTCACCGCCTCGTTCGCGGAGCAGGTGTGGGCCTCGACGTGCGACGAGACCATGGACATGCAGGAGATGCCGCGCGCGGAAGCGATGACGGGGATGGACCACGGGCAGGGACACGGCTCCATGCCGGCCCCTGCCCCGGACCACGACCGCCGCGCGCCGGAGTGCCCGCTCGCGGCCGCGCTGGCGCTCACCGGCGGCTGCTCCATCACCTTCCAGCCCGCAACCGGGCTC
>DASTNU010001060.1:0-2568 GCA_035720605.1 Longimicrobium sp.
GCAGGGCGGCGTTCCTTTACAGAACCACGGCGAGCCGGCCGTGCTCTTCGGGCTGATCTTCCTGTTCCTGGCCGGCAACGGCGCCGGCCCGGGGAGCGTGGACGACGCGATCGCCGGACGGCGCGGCGGGTCGAACTCATAGAAGTGCGTGAGTGCGTGAGTGCGTGAGTGCGTGAGTGAAGAAGCCGCGGCTCCTGGAGGGGAGCCGCGGCTTCTTGCTCGTGGGCGCTGCAAGGGATCAGGCGACGGTGGAGTCGCGGCAGCCGCAGCAGTTGGGGCCCTGGCAGGTTTCGCACGAGGCGCAGTTGGAGGCGTCCGTCGCGGCGAAGGCGTAACCATCCTCCGCCTGCCGCGCCCGCACGGTCCCGAGCTCCGGGGTCCGGTCCGGCAGGGTCTGGAACGTCGCCACCTGCAGCTCGTCGATGCTCAGCGTGAGCTTCTTCATCAAAGTCCTCCCCGGGTGAATGAAGACGGCCGCCTCGATGACCACCGCGGCCGCTCGCATTGTAGCCGCCCGCGAGCCACGGACAAAGAGATTTTTTCCGCGGGCACGGCCGCGCGAAGTCGATTCAGGGGCCGCGCGGGGACGCGCCGGGTGGGGGTCTGCCCGGCCCGCCCGGCCCGCCCGGCCCGCCTCCGTGATGGCGGCGGATGTGCTCCTCGGGACGCTCGTGCCGCCACTCTTCGTGGATGCGCCGCCACTCGGCCCGCTGCTCGGGGGTAAGGACCGCCTCCACGGCGGTGATGGTGGAGTCGACGTGCAGGCGCATCTGCCGCCGGGTGGCGTGGAAGACGGAGTCGCCCAGGGCGCGCTCGCGCGCGGTGAGCTTCTCGATGCTGTCACGCTGCGCGGGCGTGAGCCCCAGCCGCCGGGCCAGCGGGCTTCCTTCCGCGAACATCGGCGGGGGGCCGCCGCCGCGCGGGAGCGCCGCGCGCGGCGGCGAGGGGTGGCGCCCGCGCTCCACCGCCGCGCCCACCAGCGCCCCGGCGGTGAACACCACCAGCAGCGAGAGCACCGCCAGCAGCCGCATGCGCCGCACGCGGGTCCCGTTGTCGCCGTTCATGGCACGGCTCCTTCCCCGCCCAGCACCATCTCCTCCAGCGAAGGCGCGCTCTGCGCGTCCACCCAGCTCGCGACGGAAGCGGAGTATCCCAGCTCCGAGGGAAGGCTGTTCGCCGCTCCGGCGGAACCGGGACGGGCGAGCAGGAACGCGCCGGCCGCCGCCGCCATCAGCGCCGCGGCGGAGACGGTGGGCCTCACCCAGTCCGCCAGCAGCATCAGCATCCCCGGCGCGGGAAGGCGGGTCCGCCGCGCCAGCTCCGGCGCCGCGGCGGCGGTGATCCCGGCCACCATGGCCTCCCAGCGGTCCGGGTCGCGGCCGGGATCCAGCGGCGCCAGGTCGCGGAAGCCGTCTTCGATGTTCACAATCCCTCCCGATGTCGTTCCGTCAGCCGCTCGCGCAGGGCGCGGCGGGCGTTGAACAGGTGCACGCGGGCCGATCCGTCGCTGATGCCCAGCCGGCCGCCGATCTCCCGGTGGCTCCACCCCTCAAAGTCGTAGAGGAGGATCACCTCGCGCTGCAGCTCGGTGAGTGTATCCATGGCGCCCAGCAGGTCCCTGCGCAACTCCGCGTTCTCGGCGTCCCGGTGCGGATCCGCGCGGTCCGCGGCCCCGGCGGCGAAGTCCAGCGGGAGCGCGTCGCGGACGGCGCGGTAGCGCCGGTGGTCGCGCGCGCGGTTGCGCACGATGGACATGAGCCAGCTGCCGAACTGGTCCGGCTTGCGGCACTCCTCGATGCGCTTGAGCGCGGTGACGAAGGCGTCCTGCACGGCGTCCTGCGCGTCCGCTTCCTCCCCCAGCTGCGCGAGGGCGACGGCGTACGCGGAGCGCAGGTGCTTGCGCACCAGCGTCTCGAACGCACCCCCGTCGCCCCCGCGGGCCCGCGCGACCAGCGCCGCATCGCTTTCCGTCAATCGGCCTCCATGCCCGGTCGCCCGTCCGGGCGCAGGTTGCGCGCCCGGACGCGCGGTCCGCTGGTTACCGGGGCGGCCGGCCGCCCTCGCGCGGCCGCTCGCCGCGCGGGGCGTCGGCGCCGGGGCCGTGATGGCCGCCGCGGCCGTGCCCGCCGGGGCCGTGCTGGCGCCGCATCACCTCGTGCAGCTGCCGCTCCTGCTCGTCGTTGAGCACGGCGTGGACCTGCTCGCGCGCCGCCTCCATGTTCTGGTGCACCTGCTCCATGATGGGCCGGGCCTGTTCGTGCACCCGCTCCATCTGCTGGCGCTGCTCCGCGGTGAGCGGCGCGCGCTGCCTGCGGCCCTCCCCCTGCGCCTGCAGTCCGTCGGGGCGCTCCCCGCCGGCGCGCGGCGCGCCCTGGTGGTGCTCGGGCATCAGCGCCTGCAGCTGCTGGTGCAGCGGCGCGTTGCGGGCCTGCAGGTCGCGGTCGATGGCCTCCAGCCGCGACACCTGCTCCGCGGTCAGGCTCAGCTGCTGGCGGTGCTGCAGGATCCCCTGGATGGCGCCGTGGTGCTCGCCACCGGGGCCGCCGTGGCCGCCGCGCCGGCCGTGCA
>DASTNU010001061.1:0-4405 GCA_035720605.1 Longimicrobium sp.
CGGTCTCGATCTCGCCCACCGGCGCTTCGTACGTCCGCCTGCCGTACGCCTCGCCCTCCGGCGCGGGGAGCGCCCGCCGGTCCACCTTGCCGTTGGGCGTCAGCGGCAGCGCATCGAGCCGCACGTAGGCCGCGGGAACCATGTACTCGGGGAGTCGCTCGCCCAGGTACGCGCGCAGTGCCAGGGCGTCGAGCTCCTGGGCAGCCACGTAGTAGGCCACCAGCCGCTGGTCGCCCGCGGCGTCCTCCCGGGCCAGCACCGTCGCCTCGCGCACGTCCGGGTGCTCGGCCAGCCGCGCCTCGATCTCGCCCAGCTCGATCCGGTAGCCCCGCACCTTCACCTGGAAGTCCGCCCGCCCCACGAACTCCAGTGCGTGAGTGCGTGAGTGCGTCAGTGCGTCAGTGGATTCCGTCCACCGCCCCACGTCCCCCGTGCGGTATAGCCGTGCTCCCGCCTCCGGGCCGAACGGGTCCGGGACGAAGCGCTCGGCCGTCAGCCCTGGCCGATCCAGGTAGCCCCGCGCCACCCCCGCGCCGCCGATGTAGACCTCCCCCAACACCCCCACCGGCACCGGCTCCCCCCGCCGGTCCAGCACGTAGATCCGCGTGTTCGCGACCGGGCGCCCGATCGGCACCCCGCACCCGGGGTCCACTCCCGCCACGGGCTGCACCGCCGACCAGATGGTCGTCTCCGTCGGCCCGTACACGTTCCACAGCCCGCCCACCCGCGCCCCCACCTGGGCCGCCAGCTCCCCAGGCAGCGCCTCGCCCCCGCACAGCGCCCGCAGCCCCGCCGCGCCCTCCCACCCCGCCTCCACCAGCATGCGCCACGTCGCCGGCGTCGCCTGCAGCACCGTCGGGGCATGCTCCCGTATCGCCGCGGCCAGCTCCGCCGGGTCGCCGCTCCGCGCCTGCCCCAGCACCACCGTCCGCGCGCCGCAGAGCAGCGGGAGGAAGAGCTCCAGCACCGAGATGTCGAACGCGTACGTCGTGACCGCGAGCAGACGGTCCGTGGACTCCACGCCCAGCGTGTCCCGCAGCGAGCAGAGCAGGTTCACCACGCCCCGGTGAGGGACCACCACGCCCTTGGGCCGCCCCGTGGAGCCCGACGTGTACATCACGTACGCGGGATGATCCGGACCCAGCCCCACGGGGGACGGGTTCTCCGCCGGCTCGTTCGCCCACGCCGGCACGGCGGCCGCGAGGTCGATGACCGGCACCTCCACCCCGCCGAAGAGCGCGTCTGGCTCACCGCCGGGCGTCCCCTGCGCCAGCACGGCGGCGGGCCCGCTGTCTTCCAGCACGAACCGCAGCCGCCCGGCGGGATGCGAGGGATCCAGCGGCACGTAGGCTCCGCCCGCCTTCAGCACCCCCAGCAGCCCCACCATCATCTCCAGGCCGCGCTCCACGCAGACGGCCACCCGCGTGTCCGGCCCCACGCCCAGGCCCCGGAGGTGGTGAGCGAGCCGGTTCGCCCGCGCGTTCAGCTCGCCGTAGCTGAGCGAGGTGTCCTCGTGGACGACGGCCACCGCGTCCGGCGTCCGCGCCGCCTGTGCCTCCACCAGCGCGTGGATGCAGCGGTCGCGCGGGAACGCCGCCTCCGTCGCGTTCCACTCCTCCAGCACCCGCGCCCTCTCCCCGTCCGACAGCAGGATCAACCGATCCACCGCCCGCGTGTCGTCGGCCGCCATCTGCTCCAGCACCCGCACCAGGTAGCCGGCGTACCGCTCCACCGTCGCCCGGTCGAACAGCGCCGTCGCGTACGTCAGGCTCCCGGCGATCCGCCCGCCCGCCGCCTGCAGCGACAGCGACAGGTCGAACTTCGCCGTCTCCTGCGCCTGCCCTCCCCCCACCCCGCCCACCGTCAGCCCGGGCAGCTCCAGGCGGCCCCCGGGCGAGTTCTGCCAGGAGAACATCACCTGGAACAGCGGGTGGTGCGCCAGGCTGCGCGCCGGATGCAGCAGCTCGACCACCTGCTCGAACGGCAGGTCCTGGTGCTGCTGCGCACCCAGCGTCCGCGCCTTCACCCGCCCCAGCAGCCCGGAGACGGCGGGCGAGCCCGACAGATCCATCCGCAGCGCCAGCGTATTCAGGAAGAAGCCGATCAGCCCCTCGATCTCCGTCCGCCCGCGGTTGGCCGCCGGGGTCCCGATCACCACGTCGTCCTGCCCCGACAGCCGGCCCAGCACCGCCGCCCACCCCGCCAGCAGCGTCATGAACAGCGTCGTCCCGTGCCGCCGGCCCAGCGCCTTCAGCCCCGCCGCCAGCTCCTCGTCCAGCGCCACCTGGACCACGCCCCCGGCGTAGTCCACCTGCGCCGGCCGCGGCCGGTCCGCCGGCAGGGACAGCAGCTCCGGCGCACCGGAGAGCGCCTCCTTCCAGTACGCGGCCTGCGCCTCCAGCACCGCCCCGTCGATCCAGCGCCGCTGCCACGCCGCGTAGTCCGCGTACTGCACCGGCAGCGGCGGCAGCGGGTCCGCCTCGCCCGCCCGGAACGCCGCGTACAGCGTGCTCAGCTCCCGTACCAGTACTCCCATCGACCAGGCGTCCGAGACGATGTGGTGCATCGTCAGCAGCAGCACGTGATCGTCTTCCGCCAGCCGGACCAGCCGGCCGCGGATCAGCGGGCCCCGCTCCAGGTCGAAGGGCGCCCGCGCCTCTTCCGCCACCAGCCGGCGCAGCACCGGGTCCGCATCCGCCTCGCCCCGCAGGTCGTGCTCGGCGAGCGCAAGGCCGCCATCCGCCGCGCCGATGCGCTGCACCGGCTCGCCGTCCACCTGGGCGAACGTGGTGCGCAGCGCCTCGTGCCGCGCCACGATGCGGTCCAGCGCCCGCCCCAGCGCCGCCCGGTCCAGCATCCCCGTGAGCCGCAGGCGCTTGGGAAGGTGGTACGCGGCGCCGATCCCCCCGAGCTGCTCGATGAACCACAGACGCTGCTGCGCCAGGGATAGCGCGGGACGATCGCCCCGCTCCCCGGGGACGATCGGGGGAAGGTCGAAAGACCTGCGCTCGAGCCGGGCGGCTCGAGCCAGTTTCAGGAGCTCCTCTCGCTGCGCGACGGTGAGGGTGGTTCTCATGGCGGAGACTGGCGAGCAGGATCGAGAGGTCCGCGGGCTGGGCACGCCGGGCCGCAAGGGACGCGGGAGGAGCGGAACCGCCGGGGCTGGCGGTTCACGCCGGCGCGGTGAAGCCTCACGGCCGCCATCTGCCGCCGATGGCGGAATCCGTGCGGCGGCCCGGGCGCGAGCGACGCCTGCCGGAAGCGCTCCGGGCTCCATGGCTCATTCGCCCCCGCCCGGCCCATCCATCGGCCCGCGGCGCCCCGGTGGGCCGGATGCACGGCGGACGCCCTGCCGGCACGACGCACGCGGGCAGGGCCACGCCCGTCATGAACGCCGCGATCGCGACGAACGCCGCGAATCCCCGGGCCAGTCCGGCTCCCCATGCTCCCTCGCGCGTGCGCCGCGCAGCCGGCTCAACGGCGTGCTCCCGCGGCGGCGGCTGCGGGATCACAGCTCCACATCGCCATATTCACCCAGGTAGCTCTCCGATCCGGAGTCTCCGTTCATCGCGCCCGCGATCTGTTCCACCAGCTCCTCCTCGAAGTGGACGCGGTCCACCCTGCACACCTCGATGATGAGGCGCGCCGGGTCGATCTGGTGGCGCCGCGCCACGCGCAGGGCCTTGGGAATGAAGCTCGAATGGAACCCGGCGTAGCCCGCGACCACGTCCAGCGGCATGATCCCGCCCTTCACGCGCAGGGGATACACGAGCTTGTAGCCGGCACGCAGCGTACGCAGAAAATCGATGCCGGTGGAGTATCCCCGCTTGTGCAGCGCGGCCACCAGCGCCTCCGTCACCACGTTGCCCGCGCCCCGTCCCAGCCCCTGGAGCGACGAATCGACGAACTCCGCGCCTTCGTCGACCAGGCGCAGGGTGTTGTAGGCGGCCATGCCCAGGTTGTCGTGCCCGTGGAAGCCGATCGGGATGTCGCTCACCGCGCGGATGGCCTGGTAGTACTGGACGACGTCCTCGGGTGACATGCACCCGGCCGAGTCCACGAGGTAGGCGACGCGGGAACCGAAGCCCTCCGACCGCTTGACTTCCTCGGCGAAGCGTTCGGGGGGGAGCGTGTAGGACTTCATGATGTTCGTCATCACCAGCATCCCGCGGCGCTCGGCCTCCTTGACGAACGGCTCGGAGGCCGGGATGTCGGTGACGTCGGTGCCGACGCGGATGAAGCCCATCCCGTTGTCGGCGGCCATGGCGACATCGTCGAGGCTGGCGATGCCGGGGATGCAGAACATGCCGAACGCGGCCTCGGTCAGCGCCTCGCGGGCCGCCCGGGCGTACCCGGCGTCCGACGCCCCGGCGCGGCCGTAGCCGCTGGCCTCGGCGCCCAGCCC
>DASTNU010001062.1:0-7191 GCA_035720605.1 Longimicrobium sp.
ATGATCGGCCTGGACCGCGTGGCGGGCTACTTCACCAGCCGCGCCGTGCAGGCGTGGAAGGACGAGGGGCGCCCGCTGGCCTCGGTGCGGCAGATCACCTCCGGCGAGCTGGCGGCGCGGATGATGGCCGGCGAGGTGAACGTGATCGACGTGCGTGGCGCGGCGGAGTGGGAGGCGGGGCACCTGCCCGACGTGCCGAACCTCCCGGTCGGCTCCCTGGCGGACCGGCTGGACGAGGTGCCGCGGGACCGCCCGCTGGTGGTGCACTGCCAGGGCGGCGGGCGCAGCGCGATCGCGGCCAGCGTGCTGCAGGCGCACGGCATCACCGGCGTGCTGAACCTGACCGGCGGCTACCAGGAGTGGGTGCGCGAAGGCCACCCGGTGGAGACGGGCGCGGAGGCGATGGCCACGGCCTGATCCAGGGATTCCGGAGGATCACGCGGAGGACGCGGAGGGCATGGGGCCCCTCCGCGTCCTTGCTCTTCTCCTCCGCGTGGCTCGATCACGCGTGAGCGTGCACGGGTTCGGAGATGCGCTCCAGCAGCTGCTCCACCTTCACGGGCTCCTCCCGTCCCTCGTGCAGCGCCACGTCCGCCTGCGAGATCACGCCCACCAGGCGCTTACCCTCCACCACCATCACCCGCCGCACCTGCTCCTGCCGCATGGCCCGCATCACCTGCTCCACGCTGTCGTCGGGGCGGACGGTGACCAGGGGCGTGGTGGTCATGTAGTTCTCCACCGGCGTGGCGGGCCCGCGCATGGGCGCCACGCAGCGGATGGCGATGTCGCGGTCGGTGATCACGCCGCGCAGGTGCATGCGCTGGAAGTTGTCGACCACGGGCACCACCCCCACGTCCTCGTCGCGCATGATCTCGGCGGCGCGGCAAACGGGCTCTTCGGACACGACCACGTAGGGGTCGTGCGTCATCAGGTCGCGCGCTTTCATGGCGGTCTCCTCGGGTTCCGGGTGCGATGGATCCTCCCTGACGGATGGATGATGCGTCCCGCGGGCGGGGCAGGATGTCGGGCGCATCCCGTTCCCGGCGTCGGGATGGCGGGCATCGCACGCGCGCCGGGGTGGCGCACCGGACGACGTGGCGCTGCCCCGCCGGCCCTGGTTCCAGCCCTTCAGAAGCAAGCCCCACGCATCGAACTGCCTCCGACAGAACCCCCCCGCTTCTCCCGACAGGTGCGGCCACGCGGCGTGCTACGTTGCGGTTCGCAGGCAGGCGCCCGGGCGCGCTCTCTCCGCCCCGGGCCGGATTCGCACGCCAGGGGGAGGAGCACATGAACGGACAGCGGTTCACCCTGCGGCGCGACGTGCAGAAGCATCCGCCGCCGCGCCCGGCACCCCACCCCCGTTCCACCCGTCCGGAGCCGTTTCGCGCGGACGACAGGGCGGCGCCGGACTTCTGGCGCGGGGAGGAGCGCCGCCACGCGCCGCGGGCCGTGCCCCCGCCGGCGGTCGATCGCGGGAGGGCTCCATGACGACCATCACCATCCCGCCCGGCCACGACCGGGCGGCGGGGCCGGCGGCGGCGGACGAGCTCCGGCCGGTCCTGCTGGTCTGCGGAATCCTCTCGGCGCTGTTCTATGCCGCGATGGTGGGCTTCGTGCCGATGTGGTGGCCGGGGTACAGCGCCGCCTCGCAGACCATCAGCGAGCTGTCCGCCATCGGCGCGCCGACGCGGTCGCTGTGGATTGCGCTGGGCGTCTTCTACACCCTGCTCGTGCTGGGCTTCGGATGGGGCGTGTGGATGACGGCCGGGCGCAGCCGCCGCCTGCGCGCGGCCGGCGGACTGATCATCGCCGCCGGCGCCATCGGCCCGTTCTGGCCGCCGATGCACCTGCGCGGGGCCGAGCCGGGCCTCACGGACACCCTGCACATCGTCTTCGCGATCGTCTGGAACCTCCTCAGCGTGGCCACCATCGTGCTCGCCGCGGCGGCGCTCGGAAGGCGGTTCCGGCTCTATTCGGCCGCGACGCTGGCGGTCTTCGTCGTCTTCGGGACGCTGACCGGAATGGACGGCCCCCGCATCGCGCGGAACCTGCCCACCCCGTGGGCCGGCGTGTGGGAGCGCGTCCTCGTCGCCGCCTGGCTGCTGTGGGTGGTGGTCCTGGCCGCCGTCCTCCTGCGTGCCTCCCTCGCGCGGCCCGCCCGGGTCCCGCCGCGGAACGGGGTGCCGGATGAGGTGAAGCCGATGGTGGAGACGCCGGCGGGAGCAGGGCCGCCCCGACCGTGGGCGGGGATCGGCACATCGCACGCGGGAGCGGACCTGTGAGACGCCTGACACGAACGCCGCCGTTCCGCGGACCGGACGGCGAGGTCGTTCCCGGCAGCATCGCCGAGGCCGGTTATCTCCGCCTCGGCGGCATCGACCAGTGGGTGATGATCCGCGGCGAGAGCATCGCCAACCCGCCGCTGGTCCTGCTGCACGGCGGGCCGGGGATGTCGGAGACCTTCTTCTTCCGGTACTTCAACGCGCCGATGGAGAAGCACTTCACCGCCGTCTACTGGGACCAGCGCGGCACCGGCAGGTCGTTCGGCCGCGCGATCCCCCGGTCGTCGATGACGGTGGAGCGGTTCATCGCCGACCTGGACGAGCTGGTGGAAGCGGTGCGCGGGCGCACGGCGCAGCGGCGGGTGGCGATCTTTGGCCACTCCTGGGGCTCCACCCTGGGCGCGCTGTACGCCGCCCGCTTCCCGGAGAAGGTCTCGGTCTACGTGGGCGGCGCGCAGATCGCCGATGCCGCGGCCTCGGAGTCGGCGTCGTACGCCTGGGCGCTCGCCGAGGCGGAGCGCCGCGGGAACCGACGGGCGCTGAAGGCGCTGCGCGCCATCGGCTCGCCGCCCTACGACGCCCGCTGCCTGATGACGGAGCGGACGTGGGTGAACCGCTTCGAGGGACACCTGGGCGCCAGGGGGATGTGGGAGATGGGACGGATCTTCCTGGGCGCGCCGGAATCGTCGCTCCTGGACCTGCCCGGCATGGTCCGCGGGTTCCGTTTCTCGCTCGACGCCATGTGGGCCGAGGTCTCGGCGCTGGACCTGAACGCGCTCGTCCCCGCGCTGCGGATGCCGGTCTTCCTCTTCCTGGGCCGCAGGGACCACTGGGTCCCGCCGGAGACCAGCGTGGCCTGGTTCGACGCCCTGGCCGCGCCGGCGAAGACGCTCGTCTGGTTCGAGGAGTCCAGCCACGAGATGTTCGCGGACGAGCCGGCGAAGTTCAACGCGGCGATGATCGAGCTCGTGCGCCCGGCCGCGGCGGGGCCGGCGCCCGCACGGGAGGAACGGGGGGCGGCGGCACGGCTCGCGGCCACTGCCTGACCGGGCACGTGCCGGCGGCGGAGACGGCGGTGCGGGAGTTCCGGCGGTGACCGGCCTCCCGGAAGACGACGCGCCTGATGAACAGCCTGAATCGAAAGGTGCTCCGCGACGCGTGGAGGCTGCGCGGGCCCCTGGCGGCCAGCGCGGCCGTCGTGGCGGCCGGGGTGGCGCTGTTCGTGGCGCTGCGCAGCATGAACGGGTACCTGCTGGACGCGCAGGCGCGGTACTACGCGCAGGCCCGCTTCGCCGGGGTGTTCGTTCGCGTGGCCCGCGCGCCGGAGTCCCTGGAAGGCCGCATGGCCGCGCTGCCGGGGGTGGCGTCCGTGCGTGCGCGGATCGTGAAGGACGTCACCCTGGACGTGCCCGGCCTGAAGGAGCCCGCGACCGGCCGGCTGGTCTCCGTTCCCGTGCCGCGGCGGCCCATCCTGAACGACCTGGTCGTGCGGCGGGGAAGCTGGCCCGAAGCGCCCGCGGACGTGCTGGTGAGCGAGGCGTTCGCCCGGGCCAACGCGCTGTCGCCGGGCGACACCCTGGGCGCGGTGGTCGCCGGGCGGTGGCGGCGGCTGCGCGTCGCGGGGATCGCCGTCTCTCCCGAGTTCATCTACGAGATCCGGGGCGGCGGCGAGGTGTTTCCCGACAACCGCCGCTTTGGCGTGGTGTGGATGGGAGAGGGGGCGCTGGCCGCGGCCACGGGAATGCAGGGGGCCTTCAACGACGCGGCGCTCACCCTTTCGCCGGGCGCGTCGGAGCCCGGCGTTCTGGCCGCGCTGGACCGCCTGCTGGAGCCGTACGGCGGCGAGGGCGCCTATGGCCGCGAGGACCACGTCTCGCACCGCTTCGTGGCCGACGAGATCGCCGAGACGGCGGTGACCAGCGTGCTGATCCCCGGCATCTTCCTGGCCGTCACCGCGCTCCTGCTGCACATGGTGCTCTCGCGGCTGGTGGGCATGCAGCGCGGGCAGGTGGCGGTACTGCGCGCGTTCGGCTACACGCGCGCCGCGGTGGGGATGCACTACCTGGCGCTCGCGGTCCTCCCCGCGCTGGCGGGGGCGGTGCCCGGCACGGCGCTGGGCGTGTGGCTGGCGGGGCAGGTCGCCGCCATCTACTCGCGCTTCTACCAGTTCCCCGCGTCCGGCTACCAGCAGGACTGGCGCGTGGTGGCGGCCGCGGTGGCCATCGGGAGCGGGGCGGCGCTGCTGGGGGCCGGGGGCGCCGCCTGGCGAGCCGCATCGCTCCCCCCGGCCGAGGCGATGCGGCCCGAATCGCCCGTCCGCTTTCGTCCCGGGCTGGTGGAGCGGCTGCGGCTGGCCGCGCTCGTCCCCCCCGCCACGCGCATGATCGTGCGCAACCTGGAGCGCCGCCCCGCGCGGGCCGCGATGACGGTCACCGGGATCGCCCTGGCGGTGGCCCTGGTGGTGGCGTCGCGCTTCATCTTCGACGCCCTCGACTTCCTGCGCGACGCCCAGTTCTACCACGTGATGCGCGAGGACGTGACGGTCATCTTCGACGCGCCGCGCCCGGGGCGGGCCGTGCACGAGGTGGCGCGGCTGCCGGGGGTGCTGCGGACCGAGGGCTTTCGGACCGTGCCCGTGCGCCTGCGCCGCGGCCATCGCGTGGAGCGCGCCGCGGTCCTGGGGATGCCGGCCGGGGGCGAGCTGCACCGGATCGTGGGGAGCGACCTGCGCGCGCGCAGGCCCCCGCCCGGCGGCCTGCTGCTGACGGCGAAGCTGGCGGAGATGCTGGGCGCGGCGCTGGGCGACACGCTGGAGGTGGAGGTGCTGGAGGGGGCGCGCCCCGTGCGGCGCGCGGCGGTGAGCGGCACCGTGGACGAGGTGATCGGCACCGCCGCGTACATGGAGATCGGCGCGCTGCACCGGCTGCTGCGCGAGGGCCCCACCCTTTCCGGCGCGTGGCTGCGCACCGGCTCCCCGCGCGCGGACCGGGCCTACACCCGGCTCAAGCGGATGCCGGCCGTGAGCGTGGTGTCGGTGCGGCGGGCGTCGCTGCAGGGGTTCCGCAGGACGATCGACGAGAGCTTCCGGATCTCGGTGTACGTGCTGATCGCGTTCGCCTGCGTGCTGGCGGTGGGGGTGGTGTACAACGGGGCGCGGGTGGCGCTCTCGGAACGAGGCCACGAGCTGGCGTCGCTGCGGGTGCTGGGCTTTACGCGCGGCGAGGTGGCGGCGATGCTGCTGGGAGAGCAGGCCGCCCTCACCGTGGCCGCGCTCCCCCTCGGCTTCGCGGCCGGACGCCTGTTGTGCCTCCTCATCACCCTGCGCTTCAGCTCGGAGCTGTTCCGCATTCCGCTGGTGGTCCGGCGCTCCACCTACCTCTTCGCCGCCGTCGTCGTGATCGCCGCGGCCGCGGCCTCCGCCGCACTGGTGCGCCTGCGCATCGACCGGCTGGACCTGGTCGAGTCCCTCAAGGCGCGAGAGTAGCCTCCCTGGCGTGGAGGCGGGCGGCTGCACGCAGGCGGTGCCTGACCGGATGCCCGGCGCCCATGGTTCGTGTCATCGGCGGCGCCGCACGCGGGAGGTGAGTCCCCTCACCTGACGGCGGACGCGCCTCCTGTCAGCGAGCTCCGGATGCACATCGCCCGACACGGCGAACAGGTGCGCCCGACGCGCGGACCGGGGCGCCGCGCCATCTTGAACCGCGGGAGCGAGCCACCACGGCCGCCCCGCAACCCTGGCAAAGGAGGACGGGATGAAGATGCCTGGAGAGCTCAGGACCGACGTCCAGGACGAGCTGGCGTTCGAGCCGTCGCTGGACGAGGCCGGGATCGGGGTGGCGGTCAACGACGGCGTGGTCACCCTCACCGGCCACGTGAAGAGCTACGCCGAGAAGCGCGTCGCGGAGCGCGCGGTCAAGCGGGTGAGCGGCGTGCACGGCGTGGCCAACGACCTGGTGGTGAACCTGTGGCCGGCGTTCCGGCACGACGACACCGACGTGGCCCGGGCGGCCCTGCACGCCCTGCGCTGGAACACCTGGGTGCCGCAGGACGCGGTCATGGTCACCGTGAAGGACGGGTGGGTCACGCTGGAGGGCTCCCTGCCGTGGCAGTACCAGAAGCTGGAGGCGGAGAAGGCCGTCGCGCACCTGCAGGGCGTCAGGGGCGTGACGAACGGCATCGCCGTCCAGGCGCGCGTTCAGCCCACGCAGGTGGAGCGCCGCGTCCAGTCCGCCTTTGCGCGGGCGGCGAACCTGGATGCCCGCCAGGTGCACGTGGAGACCTCCGGGGGCGTGGTGACGCTGCGCGGCACCGTCCGGTCCTGGGCGGAGCACGAGGACGCCGAGCGCGCCGCCTGGTCGGTGGCGGGCGTGACCGCCGTGCGCAACGACCTCGAGGTCGTGGTGGAGGAGCTGGCCACCGTGTGAGCGGGGCCCCGGGTACACGAGGCCGCTTCTCGCGCACCCGGGGACGGGGTGCAGCAGGGAAGCCGGGGTGGATGCGCAACGGCGTCCGCCCCGGCTGTTTGCGCCGGAACGCCGGCTAGCGGATGAGGATCACCGGGTGCTTCACCTTGCCGAAGCCCGTGCTGATCCGGTCCGGCTCGCGGACTCCCAGGTGGGTGCAGAACCAGTCCACCACGCGCGTCACGGCCATCTCCCGCGCTTCCGGGTCGCCGAGCCCATGCATGGCGCCGGGGGCGATCTCCAGCATCGCGGGAGAGCGCAGGCGCCGCAGCGCCTGGTGATTCAGCCGGAGCAGCGGCGTGTCGCGTCCGGCCACCACCAGCAGCGCCGGCGCTTTCACCCTCTCCAGGGCGGGGCCGGCCAGGTCGGGCCGGCCTTCCAGGACGGCGACCGCGCGCAGGGCGCTCCGCGCGGCGGCCGCCCGAAGCGCCGCCGCGCCCGCCGTC
>DASTNU010001063.1:0-7055 GCA_035720605.1 Longimicrobium sp.
CACTCACGCACTCACGCACTCACGCACTCACGCACTCACGCACTCTCCTACAGCTCCCACGCGAACATCCGCGTGAACGTCGCGCGCGCGACGGAGGGTGGGGTGGCGCGGAAGAGCAGGTCGCGCAGGCGCACGGCGCCGGGGTTCTGCCACTGGGCGATGCGGCCGTAGCGCAGCGACTCGCGGGTGATCCAGGCGGTGCGGCGGTAGCGGCGCCGCTCGAAGGCGCGCAGCGCGCCGGCCGCGTCGTCCGTCTCGCACAGGCAGCGGGCCAGCTCGGCCGCGTCCTCGATCGCCATGCATCCCCCCTGCCCGAAGTTGGGCGTGGTGGGGTGCGCCGCGTCGCCCAGCAGCGTCACGCGGCCGCGGCCCCAGCGGCGCACCGGCGGCCGGTCGTAGGTGCCGTTCTTGAGCAGCTCGGCGTCCGGCGTGGCCTCGATGAGCTGCGGGATCGGTTGATGGAAGTCGCCGAAGAGCCGCAGCAGCTTGGCCTTGCGGTCCGGTCCGTCATCGATCCCCTCCGGCTCGTTGGCGGTGGCCCACCAGGCGATCCGCCCCCCGCCGATCGGCACGATGCCGAAGCGCCGGCCGCGCCCCATCGTCTCCGTGAGCGCCGTCCACTCCGCCGCGCCCGCCGGCGCCACCCCGCGCCACACGGGATAGCCGCGGTAGACGGGATCGCCGTCGTCCAGGATCTGCCCGCGCACGGCAGACCACAGTCCGTCCGCGCCGATGAGCAGCGGCCCCTCCGCCGCCTCCCCGTCGCCAAAGTGGGCGGTGACGCCGTCGTCCCGCATCACCAGTCGCTCGAACTCGGCGCCGGTGCGGATGGCCCAAGGGGGCAGTGCATCCACCAGGACCGCGTGCAGGTCGGCGCGGTGGATGAGGACGGCGGGCGCGTTGGTGGCGGGGAAGGGCAGGTTCACCAGCAGCGTGCCGCGCGCGGTGCGCATCTCTCCCTGCGTGAAGTGGTAGCCGCGGCGCAGCACCTCGTCCAGCAGCCCCCACTGCCGCAGCTGGCGGGTGGCGTTGGGCCACAGGCCAATGCCGGCGCCCACCTCGCGCATCTCCGGCGCGCGCTCCCACACTTCCGCCTGGATCCCGGCGCGGCGCAGCGCGATCGCCGCCGACAGCCCGCCGATCCCGCCGCCCACCACGATGGCCGGAGCATCCGTCATCGCCCGTCTCCCGCGTGCCGATGTGTCCCTGAGCCCCCCCGTCCGGCACCCGCCGGATTCTGGAGCCAAGCTAATCGGCGCACTTCCGGCAAAGGATAGGGAATCTGACCCACGCGCGGTGGTGGATTGCCCGACAGGGTGACAGGGTGACGGGGTGACAAGGTGATGGGATGATGGAGCGACGGTCGCGGTTCGGTGAGACGTTTATACCAGATCCGGGAAAGAAAGAACCTCACGCAGAGTTTGGTCTGTGCAAGGGACAACTCTGCTTCCTCCGCTGACTCTGCGTGAGGCATTCTTTTTTCAGAACCTGGTATTACACCCCCTCCCGCGCCGTTTGCGGGAGGGGGTGGACGAGCCTAAGCGAGGCCGGGGGAGGGCCCCACCCCCGTCATCTCCTCGCTGATCTCCCACAACCGGCGCGCGGCATCGTCATCCAGCGCCGCCGGGGAGGGGTGGCTTTCGCGCTCCTGCTGGAAGTACGCGCCCGTCACCCCCGCCACCTCCGGCGATGCGGCCAGGTGGATGGCGGTGCGGGCGCCCTGCTCCGGGGTGAGGAAGAACGGCTTCAGCAGCCGCAGGGGCCCCAGCCCGTCGAGCAGGAGCGCCGTCCCGACCACGCCGGGGTGCATGGTGCTGGCGGTCACCTCCGCCGCGGGCACCCGCCGCGCCAGCTCGCGGGTGAACAGGATGTTGCACAGCTTGGTGTTGGAGTACTGGCCAAAGCCGAAGTACCACCCCTTGCGCATCCCCAGGTCGTCCCAGCGCAGCCGGGCATGGCGGTGCGCGGTGGAGCTGACGGTCACCACCCGCGCGGGGGCGCTGGCGCGCAGGCGGTCCAGCAGCAGGCGGGTGAGCAGGAAGGGCGCAAGGTGGTTCACGGCCAGCTGCAGCTCGATCCCGTCCGGCGTCTCCCGGCGCCGCGGCGTGTAGACGGCGGCGTTGTTGACGAGCACGTGCACCGCCGGCCAGCGCTCCAGGATCTCCGCGGCGGCGGCGCGCACCTGCGCCTGCACCGCCAGGTCCGCCAGCACGATGCTCACGCGGCCGCGTCCTCCCGGGCGCATCACCGCCTCGCGCGTGCGCTCCGCCCGCTCGCGGCTGCGGGCGACCAGCACCACCGTCGCGCCGCGCCTGGCCAGCTCCGCCGCCGTCGCCTGGCCGATGCCGCCCGACGTGGCGCCGGTGACGACGCAGACGCGTCCCTCCATCTCCCTCTCCGCCGTCCCCTCGTCCACGCCTCCTCCATTCCGCTGGGAGCGTCAGCCGGCCTGGCATCCGCCTTCGTGACGGCATGCGACTGGCCGCCGGCGGGAAGCAGGGATTATCATCCTGATCCGCGATCCGTCCCCTCATCCACGGTCCCGGCATGCTGCAGAACCTCGACCGCCGCGCATTCCTTGCCCGTGCCGCCGCGCTGGGCGGCAGCGCACTGCTCGCACCCTCGCTGCGGGGGCTGGCCGCGTGCTCGGACCGCACCGGGCCGCTCCCCCGCGCCGTGGGCTACGGACCGCTGGTGCGAAGCGCGCACGTGCCGGAGCTGTGGATTCCGCAGGGCTTCACCGCCCGCAAGCTCAGCACCACGCGGGCGCCGTCGCAGGTGAACCCCGGGCTGACGGTGGCCTACGGGCTGGACGGGATGGCGGCGTTCCCGGCCGGCGCGGGAATGCTGCGCCTGGTGCGCAACCACGAGATCCGCGATCCGGCGGCCAGCGCGCGGCTGCTGGGGCCCGGCGTCCATGCGTACGACCGGCGCGCCGGCGGCGGCACCACCACGCTGCAGGTGCGCCAGTCCGCGGACGGCTCGGTGGAGCTGCTGTCGGAGTTCGTGAGCCTGAGCGGAACGCACACCAACTGCGCCGGCGGACCCACCCCGTGGGGATCGTGGATCACCTGCGAGGAAACCACGGTGGGGCCCACGGCCGGCTACGAGATGCCGCACGGCTACTGCTTCGAGGTGTCCGCCGGCGCGGATGCGGAAGTGCCGCCCGTGCCGCTGAAGGCGATGGGCCGCTTCGTCCACGAGGCGCTGGCGGTGGACCCGCGCAGCGGGATCGCGTACCTGACGGAGGACCAGAGCTACGACCCGGCCGTGCCCGCGGGCAGGGCGGCGGGCTTCTACCGCTTCGTCCCGAACATCCGCGGCACCCTGTCGGCCGGCGGCGCCCTGCAGATGCTGAAGGTCGCCGGCCGGCCCGGCTACGTGGGCGTCACCGGGCAGACGGTGGGCGCCGGGCTTCCCGTGGAGTGGGTGGACGTCCCCGATCCCGACCCCGCGGACGCGGAGGCGAACTCATCCGCCGTGTTCCAGCAGGGATGGGCGCGCGGCGGCGCGGCGTTCGCGCGGCTGGAGGGGTGCTGGTACGGCGAGGGTAACGTGTACTTCAACTCCACCAACGGCGGCGCCGCGCGCGCGGGGCAGGTCTGGTCCTACCGCCCCGACGGCGCCCCCGGCGGCACGCTGACCCTGCTCTTCGAGTCGCCCTCGCACGAGGTGCTGGACAGCCCCGACAACCTGTGCGTGAGCCCGCGCGGCGGCCTGGTGCTGTGCGAGGACGGGGGCGGCATCCAGTTCCTGCGCGGCCTCACCCGGGACGGGCTGATCTTCGACTTCGCGCGCACGGACGGCGAGAGCGCCGAGACGGCGGGGGCGTGCTTCAGCCCCGACGGACGGACGCTGTTCTTCAACATCCAGGGCGGCACCGGCGCGAACGACGTCGTCGCCGGCGGCACCTACGCCATCTGGGGTCCCTGGGAGAACGACAGCCTCTGATCCTCGAGGCCGACGTCCCGTTCACCCGTTTACCCCTTCATCCGCCCCGTCCCACTCGCGGTGAAAGCGGTCCAGGAACGCCTGCATGAACCGGTGCCGTCCCTCCGCGATGCGGCGGGCGGCGGGGGTGTTCATCCGGTCGCGCAGCAGGAGCAGCTTTTCGTGAAAGTGGTTGATGGTGGGCCCCGCGCTCGCCTTGTAGCCGTCGAAGCTGTCGTGCAGCTCCGGGGCGGCGGCGGGGTCGTGCATGGGACGGCCGCGGCTGCCGCCGAACGCAAAGGCGCGCGCGATGCCGATGGCGCCGATGGCGTCCAGCCGGTCGGCGTCCTGCACCACCGCGCCTTCCGGCGTCTCCATCGGCGTGGGGACGCCCGCGCCCCTGTACGACAGTGCTGCGATGATGGCGCACACGTGGCCGACGGTATCCGCCTCCGCGCCGGCGCCGGTGAGCCAGGCGCGGGCGGCGCGGGGGCCGGCGGTCTCGTCGCCGTCGTGGAACTTGTGGTCGGCCACGTCGTGCAGCAGCGCCGCCAGCTCCGTCACGTAGGGGTCCGCCCCCTCCGCCGCCGCCAGCCGCAGCGCCATCCGACGCACCCGGTCCACGTGCCACCAGTCGTGCCCGGACCCTTCGCCCTCCATCCGCTCGCGCACGAACGCCTCCGTGCGCCGCAGGATCTCCGCTCGATCGCGCATTCCGCCTCTTTGCTGGATTCGTGGAGCACGAATCTGCACGCGGGAAGAGGCGCGGGGAAGGATGCCGGATGGCGGATCCGGCACGAAGCCCCGGACGGATCTCTTTCCCCTGCCGTACACCGGACCGCGAACGCACCGGGTCACGTGGAACTACCGTCATCTGGCCATCCCAACAAATTAGAGCGGATCAGGCGATTGAACCGTGAACTTGGCCTGTCGGTCCCCAGGCTCGTGACGCCCCTGGATCTGCTGGAGGGAGACCCATGAATCAGAGAAACGTAGACCCTCTCCTCGAGGAGGTCGACGAGATGCGGCGGCGCATCATGGCCGAGCACGACGACGACTATCGCAAGGTGCTGCAGTGGTATGTAGAGCTCGGCAGGCAGCACAAGGAGCGCAAGGCCAACACGCCGGAACGCGGCGACGAAGACCGTTCCACAGGGTGAGCTCCTTCTGGAACCAGCCCACTCTCTGATCCAGCCTGGCAAAAAAGAGCCGGCCCCGCGTCTCGCGAGGCCGGCTCTTCCGTATCCATCGACCTGCCCGGGAGCGGTCAGCCGCCGCGGGCCATGGAGTCCAGGAACTCCTTGTTGCTCTTGGTCTTCCGCATGCGGGTGAGCAGAAAGTCGATGCTCTCCACCGGCGGCATGTCGCTGAGGAAGTTGCGCAGCAGGTACACGCGCGTGAGCTCCATCTCGCTCAGCAGCAGGTCCTCGCGGCGCGTCCCCGACCGGTTGATGTCGATCGCCGGGAAGATGCGCTTGTCGGCGATGTGCCGGTCCAGCACGAGCTCCAGGTTGCCGGTGCCCTTGAACTCCTCGAAGATAACCTCGTCCATGCGGCTTCCCGTCTCCACCAGCGCCGTGGCGATGATGGTGAGGCTGCCGCCCTCCTCGATGTTGCGCGCCGCGCCGAAGAACCGCTTGGGCTTGTGCAGCGCGTTGGCGTCCACGCCGCCGGAGAGGATCTTTCCGGAGTGCGGCACCACCACGTTGTACGCGCGGGCCAGGCGGGTGATGCTGTCCAGCAGGATCACCACGTCGCGGCCGTGCTCCACCAGGCGCTTGGCCTTCTCCAGCACCATCTCCGCCACCTGCGTGTGGCGGTCCGCCGGCTCGTCGAAGGTGGAGCTGATGACCTCCGCCCGCACGTTCTCCTGCATGTCGGTCACCTCCTCGGGCCGCTCGTCGATGAGCAGCACGATCAGGTGCACCTCCGGGTGGTTCTCGGTGATCGCGTTGGCGATCTTCTGCATCAGGATGGTCTTGCCGGCCTTGGGCGGCGCCACGATGAGCCCGCGCTGCCCCTTGCCGATGGGCGCCACCAGGTCCATCACCCGCATGGACAGGTCGCCGGTGGACGTCTCCAGGTGAATGCGCTGGTCCGGGTAGCGGGGGCGCAGGTTGTCGAAGGCCACGCGGTGCTTGGCCTTGTCCGGCTCGTCGCCGTTCACCCGCTCTACCTTGAGCAGCGCCAGGTACCGCTCGCCCTCCTTGGGCGGACGCACCTGCCCCAGCACCGTGTCGCCGGTGCGCAGGTCGAAGCGCTTGATCTGGCTGGGCGACACGTAGATGTCGTCCGGCCCGTACAGGTAGTTCCAGTCCTGCGAGCGCAGGAAGCCGTAGCCCTCGGGAAGCACCTCCAGCACCCCTTCGCCCCGCAGCACCACCTCGCTGTCGAGCAGGTTCTGCTCGATGCGGTAGATGAGGTCCTGCTTGCGAAGCCCCGAGTAGTTGGAGATGTTGAGCCCTTCCGCCATCTCGTGCAGCTCGGCGATGCTCTTTGTCTTGATCGTGCTGATGTCCACGACTAGCTCCGAATGTATGTACGCCGACCCTGAGGCACGGGGCCCGGGTCCGCTGGTTTGTTCCGCTGGGTGGGAAGGGTTGCCAGGGGAGGGGGCGCGACGCGCCGCTGAACGGGCAGGTCTGACGTAAGGAAACGTGGCCCCAACCTAAGCACGGTATACACGGAGGTCAAGGAAAAAGTGCCCGATGACGCGGGGCCGTTCACCGCATGGCGTGTGGTGGAAGTCCATGACCAACAAGTGTTTCAGGCGCGGCTCCTGCCCGGGCTTTCGCTGGACGACGGCGAGGTGCGCGCGTGGATGGGCCGCTGGCCAGGACGGGTGTACGCACAGCCTGGCCCCTGCGGGGTGGAGGTCACGCTGGCGCGCCGCATTCGCCCGCGGACGCGCGAGCGCTGGTGGCTGCACCTGCTGCTGCTGGCGCTCACCCTGCTCTCGGCGACCGTGGCGGGCGCGGTGCTGGCCGACGGCAACCCCCTGGCCCTTCGCGATGCGAGCGTGGGGGGCCTTGCGATTCCCGTGCCCACGCGCCTGACGCCGGCCTCGCTGGCCCCCGGCCTGTGGTTCTCGCTTCCCCTGCTGGCCATCCTGGGCGCGCACGAGC
>DASTNU010001064.1:0-8099 GCA_035720605.1 Longimicrobium sp.
TGGTTCCCGCGGCCTACGTGCGGCTCGATGCGCTGCCGCTGACGCCCAACGGCAAGGTGGACCGGCGGGCGCTCCCCGCGCCGGAGGGCGAGGCGTACGGCAGGCGGACGTACGAAGCGCCGGTGGGCGAGATCGAGACCGTGCTGGCGGAGCTCTGGCGCGACCTGCTGGACGTCGGGGAGGTGGGCCGGTGGGACAACTTCTTCACCCTGGGCGGCCACTCGCTGCTGGCGGTACGGCTCATCGAACGGATGCGGCAGCGGGGGTTCCGCATGGGAGTGCGGGCGCTCTTCACGACCACCTCGCTGGCCGGGCTGGCCACGACGGTGCTCCCCGGGGCCGGTGACACCGGGGGCCCCGTCGATCCGGTGACTGCCACGGTCCCGGAGACCCATGCCCTGAAGGTGACGCTCTGATCCGGGGCCGGTGGCTGCAGACCCGATCCGGGTGAATCATCGCGGTCGGAGCTGCCCCGTGAAGGCGGAGATCGCGTTGTCGCGGCCGCGGTTTCGGTCGTCCGGACACGGCCGGGCACACACACCATTCATGAGATTTTTCGTCGAGATCCACATCGGCTCGAAAAGCCTGACCGCGATCGCGACGGGCCGAGCGAGTTCCTTCGTCTCCGCGGCGCGCATCCGGTAACCGGCACGATGGCGGACGTCGCTGCCGGCCGTACACCAACGCAGGCGACCAGAAGATGACGCTCGAGGCTTTGCTGGCGGAGATGGCCGCGGAGGACGTTCGCCTGCGCAGGCGGGACGGCCAGCTGGACGTCTTCAGCAGCCGCGAGGTCCTGAGCCCGTCGTTGATCTCGGCACTGCGCATTCACAAGTCCACCCTGCTGGACATCATCGGCGACGGCGACGACCGGTGGTGGAGCCCTCCCCCGGTCACGCCGGAACGGTTGCCGCTGGCGTCCCTGGCGCAGGCCGAGATCGACCGGGTGGTGGCGGGTGTGCAGGGCGGTGCGGCGAACCTGCAGGACATCTATCCACTGGCTCCGCTGCAGGAGGGGATCCTCTTCCATCACCTGCTGGCGGCCGACGGCGATCCCTACCTGCTCAGGAGCGTGACCAGCTTCGAGGCGCGGGCGCGGCTCGACGACTATCTCGCGGCCCTGCGGGCGGTGATCGGGCGGCACGACATCCTGCGGACCGGGGTGGTCTGGGAGGGCGTGTCCGAGCCGGTGCAGGTGGTGTGGCGCTCGGTGTCGCTGCCTGTGGACGAGGTGAGGTTGGACCCGGCCGCGGGAGACGCGGTTTCGCAGCTCCTGCGCCGGTTCGGCGCGCACGCCCACCCGCTCGACATCAGCCGGCCGCCGCTGCTCAGGGCCATCGTCGCCCACGACCCGGCCGGCGCCCGCTGGCTGCTCCTGCTGGTGATGCACCACCTGGCGGGCGACCACACGACGCTGGACATCCTGCAGGGCGAAGTGGAAGCGCACCTGGCCGGCGCGGCGGACCGGCTGCCCCCGGCGCTTCCCTTCCGCGGCTACGTGGAACGTACACGGCAGGGGCTCAGCCGGGCGGAGCACGAGGCGTTCTTCCGGGAGCTGCTGGGCGACGTCCACGCGCCGACGGTACCGTTCGGGCTGCAGGACGCGCGGGGAGGCGGGGCGGGCGCCGCCAGGGCCCGGGTGGCGGTGGACGGGGAGCTGGCCGGCCGGCTGCGGGCGCAGGCGCGGTCGCTGGGGGTGACCGCCGCGAGCCTGTTCCACGTGGCGTGGGCCCAGGTGCTCGCGCGGGTGTCGGGGCGCGCCGACGTGGTGTTCGGCACGGTGCTGGTGGGGCGGATGGACGGCGGGCCGGGCGCGGACCGCGTGCTGGGCCCGCTGCTCAACACGCTGCCGGTGCGCGTCCAGGTGGGGGAGGCGGGCGTCGAGGCCACCGTGCGAAGGATGCACGCCCTGCTGGCGGACCTGCTGCACCACGAGCACGCGTCGCTGGCGCTGGCGCAGCGGTGCAGCGGAGTGGAGGCGCCGACGCCGCTGTTCTCCGCGCTCCTGAACTACCGGCGCGGCGGGGACGCCGGGGCCGGGAAGCGCCACGCGCCCGGGGCACGGGGAGCGCTCGCCGGCGTCAGCCGCGTCGCCGGCCTGGCGGGGACGCATTATCCGCTGGCGCTGTCGGTGGACGATGACGGCGATGGGTTCGCGCTGTCGGCACAGGCGGCGGACGGAGTGGACCCGGGGCAGGTCCTGCAGCTGATGCAGACGGCCCTGGCGGCGCTGGGCGGCGCGCTGGCCACGGCGCCGGCCACGGCGGTGGGGCGGGTGGACGTGCTGCCGGCGGGCGAGCGCCAGCGGGTGGTGGCGCTGTGGAACGCGACCGGCGCGCCGTATCCGGACGGGTCCTGCCTGCACGAGCTGTTCGAGGCGCGGGCGGCGCGGACCCCGGACGCGGTGGCGGTGGTGTCCGGGGGCGCCTCGCTCGGCTACGGGGAGCTGAACGCGCGCGCGAACCGGCTCGCGCACCACCTGCGCGCGCTGGGCGTGGGGCCGGACACCCCGGTCGCCGTGTGCGTGCAGCGCGGCCTGGAGATGGTGGTGGGGCTGCTGGGGGTGTTGAAGGCCGGCGGGGCGTACGTGCCCCTGGACCCTTCGTATCCGGCCGACCGCCTGGAGTACATGCTGAAGGACAGCCGTCCCGCGGCGCTGCTGACGCGGCGGTCGCTGGCGGGCCGGCTCAGGGACGTGCGGGTGCCGGTGGTGGAGCTGGAGGCGGAGAATCCCGCCCTGGCCGCGCAGCCGGCGACCAACCCCGGCCGCGGTGCCCTCACGCCGGACCACCTGGCGTACGTGATGTACACCTCCGGCTCCACGGGCAGGCCCAAGGGGGTGCAGGCGGCGCACCGCGGGGTGCTGAACCTGGTGCACTGGTACATGGCGGAGCTCGCCATCACCGACCGGGACGCGGTGCTGATCCCCACCTCGTTCAGCTTCGACCTCACGCAGCGCAACCTGTTCGCTCCCCTGTTCGCCGGCGGCCGCCTGCACCTGGCGGGCGAGCCGTTCGATCCGCGCGGCATCCTGGCGCAGATCGAGGGGTCCGGCATCACGCTGATGAACCTCACCTCCACCGCCTTCCACGCCCTGATCGACGCCGGCCGGGGGACGGAGCTGGCCGGGATGCGGCTGGTGGTCCTGGGCGGAGAGCCGGCGCGGCCCGGCAAGCTCCGGGAGCTCGCCGGGCCGCGCCCGGAGTTCGTCAACGCGTACGGACCCACGGAGTGCTCCGGGGTGGCGACGTACCACAGGCTGTCGCCGGAGCTGGAAAGCTACGGCGGCGGCTCGGCTCCCATCGGGCGGCCGCTCGCGAACAGCCGCGTCTACGTGGCGGACGACCGGGGCGAGCCGGTGCCGGTGGGCGTGGTGGGGGAGATGTGGATCGGCGGCGTGGGGGTGTCGCGGGGATACATCCACCAGCCGGGGTTGACCGCCGAGCGGTTCGTGCCGGACGGGCTGGGCGCGGAGCCGGGCGGCCGGCTGTACCGCACCGGCGACCTGGCACGGTGGAGGCCGGACGGGACGCTGGAGTTCGTCGGCCGCAACGACTTCCAGGTGAAGGTGCGGGGCTTCCGGGTCGAGCTGCGGGAGGTCGAGGCGCGGCTGCTGGAGCACGCGGCCGTGCGGGAGGCGGTGGTGGTGGCGCGGGAGGATGCGCCGGGGGACCAGCGGCTGGTGGCCTACTACGTGGGCGCGGAGGGCGTGGAGGTCGATGCCCTGCGCGCGCACCTGGCGGAGCGCCTCCCCGAGTACATGGTGCCGGCGGCCTGCGTGCGGCTGGAGGCGCTGCCGCTGACGCCGACCGGCAAGGTGGATCGGCGGGCGCTGCCGGCTCCCGCGGGGGACGCGTACGCGCGGCGCGACTACGAGGCGCCGGTGGGCGAGGTGGAGGTGGCGCTGGCGGAGATCTGGGCGGACGTGCTGGGGGTGGAGCGGGTCGGACGCCGGGACGACTTCTTCGACCTGGGCGGGCACTCGCTGCTGGCGATCCGGGTGCTCTCCCGCGCGCGGCAGGTGCTGGCGGTGGAGCTGGCGCTGGGGGAGGTGTTCCAGCGGCCGGTGCTGGCGGACTTCGCGCAGGGGCTGGAGCGGGCGCAGCGGGCGGAGCTGCCGCCGATCGAGCGCGCCGACCGCGGCGCGCCCCTGCCGCTGTCGTTCGCGCAGCAGCGGCTGTGGTTCCTGGAGACGATGGGGGGGCTGGGCGGCACGTACCACATCCCGCGCCGGCTGCGGCTGGCCGGGGCGCTGGACCGGGACGCGCTGCGGCGGGCACTGGACCGGATCGTGGCCCGGCACGAGGCGCTGCGCACCACCTTCGGCCGGGTGGACGGGGCACCCGTGCAGCGGATCGCCGCGGACGAGCGCGGCTTCGCGCTGTCCGAGCACGATTTGCGGGGCGACCCGGATGCGGAAGAGGCGCTGCACCGGGTGACGGCGGCGGAGGCGCGGACGCCGTTCGACCTGGAGCGGGGTCCGCTGTTCCGCGGGCGCCTGGTCCGGCTGGCGGACGACGATCACGTGCTCCTGCTGACGATGCACCACATCGTCTCCGACGCGTGGTCCATGGGATTGCTCGTGCGGGAGCTGGGCGCGCTCTACGCGGCGTTTCGCGCGGGGGAGCCCGATCCCCTGCCGCCGCTGCCGGTGCAGTATGCCGACTACGCCGCGTGGCAGCGCCGGTGGATGGAGGGCGCGGTGCTCGAGGCGCAGGCGGCCTACTGGCGGGAGACGCTGGCCGGCGCGCCGGAGCTTCTGGAGCTGCCGGCCGACCGGCCGCGCCCGGCGCGGGTGGACCACGCGGGGGCGGTCGTCGAGCTGGCGCTGGACGCGGAAGCGACGGCGGAGCTCAAGGCGCTGAGCCGGCGGCAGGGGACCACGCTGTTCATGACGCTGCTGGCCGGGTGGGCGGCGGTGCTGAGCCGTCTGTCGGGTCAGGACGACGTGGTGATCGGGACGCCGACGGCGAACCGGGGGCGCACCGAGATCGAGGGGCTGATCGGGCTCTTCGTCAACACGCTCGCCGTGCGGGTGGACCTGGGTGAATCGCCCACGGTGGCGGAGCTGCTGGCGCGGGTAAAGGCGCGCACGCTGGAGGCGCAGCAGCACCAGGACCTGCCGTTCGAGCGGGTGGTGGAGCTGCTGCAGCCGACGCGCAGCCTGGCGCACCATCCGCTGTTCCAGGTGCTGTTCGCCTGGCAGAACGCGCCCGGGGGGCGCCTGGCGCTGCCGGGGCTGCGGGTGGATGCCGAGGGCGGGCGGGCGCGCGAAACGGCGAAGTTCGACCTGTCGCTCACTCTGCAGGAGGCGGGCGGACGGATCGGGGGCTTCGTGACCTACGCCACGGCGCTCTTCGAGCGGGCGACGGCGGAGCGATACCTGGGCTACCTGGAGCGGGTGCTGGAGCAGATGGTGGTGGACGACGCCCGGGCGGTGGAGCGGCTGGCCCTGCTGCCAGAGGCCGAGCGCCGGCAGGTGGTGGAGGAGTGGAACGCGACGGACGCGGCGTATCCAATCGGCCTGTGCCTCCACGAGCTGTTCGAGGCGCAGGTGGCGCGGACGCCGGACGCCGCGGCGGTGTCGTTCGCGGGCGAGACGCTGACCTACGCGGAGCTGAACGCGCGGGCGAACCGGCTCGCGCACCATCTGCGCGCGCTGGGCGTGGGGCCGGACGCGCGCGTGGCGCTGTGCGTGGAGCGGAGCGCGGAGATGGTGGTGGGGCTGCTGGCGGTGCTGAAGGCCGGGGGCGCGTACGTGCCGCTGGACCCGTCGCATCCCGCCGAGCGGCTTCGCTTCATGCTCGCGGACAGCGCCCCGGCGGCGGTGCTGGCGCAGCAGGCGCTGGGTGCGGAGCCGCGTGCGCTGCTCGGCGGGCTGGACGTGCCGGTGCTGGTCCTGGACGCGGCCGCGCCGGCCTGGACGGACGCGCCGGCGCACGACCCGGTCCGCGCGGGGCTCACGCCCGAACACCTGGCCTACGTGATCTACACGTCGGGCTCCACGGGTCAGCCCAAGGGCGCGATGAACGCGCATCGCGGGGTGATCAACCGCCTGGCCTGGATGCAGGAGCGGTACGGCCTGCGGGCGGACGAGGCCGTGCTGCAGAAGACGCCGTACGGCTTCGACGTGTCGGTGTGGGAGTTCTTCTGGCCGCTCGTCGTGGGCAGCCGGCTGGTGGTGGCGCGGCCGGAAGGTCACAAGGACCCGGCGTACCTGGCGGAAACCATCCGGCGGGAGGGGATCACGACGATGCATTTCGTCCCCTCCATGCTGCGGGAGTTCCTGGGCCATCCGCGGGCGGAGGAGTGCACGGGGCTGGTGCGGGTCGTCTGCAGCGGGGAGGCGCTGCCGTCGGGGCTGGTGGAGCGCTTCCACGCGCGGCTGCCGGGAACGGAGCTGCACAACCTGTACGGCCCCACGGAAGCGGCGGTGGACGTCACGGCGTGGCACTGCTCGCCGGGCGCCGGGGGCCTGGTTCCCATCGGGCGTCCGATGGCCAACACGCGGATGTACGTGCTGGACCGGGTGGGGGCGCCGGTGCCGGTGGGGGTAACGGGCGAGCTGTACATCGGCGGGGTCCAGGTGGCGCGCGGGTACCTGGGGCGGCCGGGGCTGACGGCGGAGCGGTTCGTGGCGGATCCGTTCGGCAGCGAGCCGGGTGCGCGGCTGTACCGTACGGGGGATCTGGGCCGGTGGCGGGTGGACGGGAGCATCGAGTTCCTGGGGCGCACCGACTTCCAGGTGAAGGTGCGGGGACACCGGATCGAGCTGGGGGAGATCGAGGCGCGGCTGGCGGAGCACGCGGCGGTGCGCGAGGCCGTGGTGGTGGCGCGCGAGGACGCGCAGGGGGACCAGCGGCTGGTGGCGGACGACGCCGGGGCCGCGGCGGTGGAAGTGGAGGCGTTGCGGGCGCACCTGGCGGAGCGGCTGCCGGAGCACATGGTGCCGGCGGCATACGTGCGGCTTGCGGCGCTGCCGCTGACGCCGAGCGGCAAGCTGGACCGGCGGGCGCTGCCGGCTCCCGAGGGGGATGCGTACGCGCGGCGCGCCTACGAGGAGCCGGCCGGCGAAGCCGAGCAGGCGGTGGCGGAGATCTGGTCGGAGGTGCTGGGGGTGGAGCGGGTGGGGCGGTGGGACCACTTCTTCGCGCTGGGCGGGCACTCGCTGCTGGCGGTGCAGGTGGTCTCGCGGGTGCGGCAGGCGCTGGCGGTGGAGGCAGCGCTGGGCGAGGTGTTCGCGCGGCCGGTGCTGGCGGAGTTCGCGCGGGGGCTGGAGGCGGCGGCGCACGCGGCGCTGCCGGCGATCGAGCCCGTGGATCGCCAGGGGGACGTGCCGCTGTCCTTCGCGCAGCAGCGGCTGTGGTTCCTGGAGCAGCTGGGCGGGATGGGCGCCACGTACCACGTCCCGCGCCGGCTGCGGCTGGCGGGAGCGCTGGACCGGGAGGCGCTGCGCCGCGCGCTGGACCGGATCGTGGCACGCCACGAGGCGCTGCGCACGACGTTCGATGAGGTGGACGGGGCGCCGGTGCAGCGGATCGCGCCGATCGCCGCGAGTGCATTCACCCTGGTAGAGCACGATCTGCAGGGTGAGGCGGATGCGGATCAGTCGCTGCACGACCTCGTGGCGGAGGAGGCGCGCGCGCCGTTCGACCTGGCGGCGGGGCCGCTGATCCGGGGCCGGCTGATCCGGCTGGCGGCGGAAGACCACGTGCTGCTGATCACCATGCACCACGTCGTCTCGGACGCCTGGTCGATGGGGCTGTTCGTCCGGGAGCTGAGCGCGCTGTACGCGGCGTTCCGGGTGGGCGAGGCGGACCCGCTGCCGCCGCTGCCGGTGCAGTACGCGGACTACGCGGTGTGGCAGCGGCGCTGGGTGGACGGTGAGGTGCTCCAGCGGCAGACGGAGTACTGGAAGCAGACGCTGGCCGGCGCGCCGGAGCTGCTGGAGCTGCCCACGGACCGGCCGCGCCCGGCGCGGGTGGACCACGCGGGGGCGGTGGTGGGGCTGGCACTGGACGAGGCGCTGACCGCGGGGCTGAAGGCCCTGGGCCGGCGCCAGGGGACCACGCTGTTCATGACGCTGCTGGCCGGGTGGG
>DASTNU010001065.1:0-3134 GCA_035720605.1 Longimicrobium sp.
CATCACCCGCACGGCGGACGGCCTGCGCCTCAAGCACGACCACCGCCACGCGGACGGCAGCGAGGATCCCGTCACCCAGTACGGCGGCGACACGCGCGGCGCGGGCGCCCCGTCCCGGCAGGAGTTCCACGCCGACGCGCACACGGCGGCGCTGATCCCCGCGGCCGCGACGAACGTCTGGACGGTGGAGGTCGGTCCCGGCGAGCGCTTCGCGTACGCCCTGCGCCGCGAGGGCACGGACCGCCGCTTCCGCGTGGAGTTCGACCTCGCGCGTCCCGTCCCCGCGCCCCCCGCCCCCTGGGGCCACGCCGACTGATTCCGGTTCGCGGGACCGGCCGCGCGGTCAGGCCGTCCCGCGCGCTGCCCAGGCTCTCGCAGTCAGGCTGATGCTCCCGTCGGCGGCGATGGGCAGGCGCTCGCGGATCCGCTCCCGCAGTGCCGCGCGGCTCCGCGCGTCCAGCGAGACGGCGTAGCCGGGGGCCGGGCCCTGTCCGCCCAGGAACGGCGTCCAGTAGTCGTCGAAGTCCACGAAGCGCGTCGGAACGTCGATGGCGCGCACCTGCACGTCCCGCAGCCCCGCGGATTCGAACCGCTCCCGCAGCGCCTCCGGCCGGCACAGCGGAAAGCGCCGTCCCTCGTCCAGCGGCGCCGCGGACGGGTCCAGCGCCACGGCCGCATCCCAGAAGATGCGCATCAGCTGCATCTCCCCCGCGTAGTCCCACACGTAGACCGCCACCGTGCCGCCCGGCCGCGCCACCCGGCGCATCTCCGCCAGGGCGCGCGCGGCCTCCGGCACGAAGTTCAGCACCAGCCCGCTGACGGCCGCGTCGCACGCGTGTGGCGGATCGGGGAGCGCCGCCGCGTCGGCCTGCGCGAACTCCGCGCGGGGATCGCGCACGTACGCCCGGGCGCCCCGCACGTGCTCGGGCGAAAGGTCGTATCCGCGCACGCGGCGGGGCGCGGCGAGCTGCAGGATGGCGGCGGTGAGCGCCCCCGTCCCGCAGCCCACGTCGATCCATTCCAGGCCGGGCGGAGGCTGGAGCCACCGCACCAGCTCCGCGGCCACGGGGCGGCTCCAGCGGCCCACGTAGCGCTCGTACGCGCCGGCGCCTGCCCAGCTCTCCGTCATGGGCGGATTCGCACCCTGGCGCCCCGTTGCGGAGACGGCACGTTACCCAACCAGATTCGCAACGAGTGTCATCCGCTCGTCGCGGGCGTGGCGAACTCGCGCAGCCAGGCGAAGATGGCCGCGTGCCCGGGCGGCAGCGTGCCGCGCACGAAGTACATCCCCAGCCCCAGCGAGTGGTCCAGCCCCGGGAAGTAGTGGAAGCGCATGTTCGTCTTCCCCGCGGCGCGGGCCTGCTCCTCCAGCGCGCGCACGCCCGAGATCGGCGTCATGGCGTCCATGTCGCCGTGGAACAGCCCGATGGGGATGTCCAGCCCGGACACGAAGCTCCACATCGTCCGGTACGCGAAGTGGTCCGCGAACCACCCCTCCGGGACGGCCACCGCCGCGTTCGTCCGCGCCCACGCCTGCAGCACCGCGAAGTCGTTCCCGTCGATCGCGCTCAGGTAGCGCGCCGTACCCACCTTGATGTCATCGACGGAAAAGACGCCGTCCTGGTTGACGTCCGCCGCGGAGAAGGGCGCGTTGCCCAGCGCCCGGGCCCGGTACCCGCGCGGGTCCGCCTCGAACTCCGCGGGCGTGACCACCCCGTTGCTGTCCGTGTCGAACGCGCGCCGGAAGGTCAGGAAGGCGCCGTCGCTGAAGATGTGGCGCATCGTCTCGCGCAGGTTGCCCGCGAGCACGCCGTACATCACCAGCCCGGCGATGCGGTCGGGCGCGCGCGAGGCGGCGTCGGCGATCAGCAGCGTGCCCTCGCTGGCGCCCATCAGGAACACGCGCCGCGGATCGATCTCCGGCTGCCCGGCCACCAGGCTCACGGCCGCCAGCAGGTCGCGCACCTTGTTGTCGAGCGTGCCCGTGTTGAAGACGGTGGTGTCGATGGTCTCGAAGCGCGGCGGCGAGGGCCCCATCCCGATCCCGCGCCCGTCGTAGCGAAAGAAGGCGATGCCCATGGCGGGCAGGCTGTCCGCGTACAGGCCGTAGTAGCTGAACGAGGTGCTGTCGGAGAGGGGGCGCCGCACCTCGATGGTCGTCCCCTCGGCGGTCTGCGCGTACACCACCACCGGGTGCGGCCCCGGCCCCAGCGGCACGGTGAGCCGGCCGCGCATGGCGTGCCCGTCGTGCGAGGTGAAGGCGATGTCGCGGGTCACGCCCGGGCCCTGAGCCGCGGCGCCCGCGCCGGCGCCCAGGATCATCACCGCGCACAGCCCCGCGATGGACGCGGCACGGCGGGGGAACCCTCTCCACACGATGATCTCCATGCACGCCTCCGGGATGGGGGGACGAAGCGGAGCGCGGGAAAAGGTAGCGCCGGCCGCCGGGAGGCAGAAGCATTTCGTGGTGCGTGGTCCGCCTAGCGCCGGAACACCATTCGGGCCAGCCAGCGCGGCAGGGAGGTGGGCGTGGGCCCCGGCGGCGCGGGGACGCGGGCGCGCTCCTCGTCGCCGGGGGCGCGGCGGCGGGCCAGCTCCAGGCGCAGGCTCTCCTCCCCGCGCGCCATCGCCCACTCGTGGTTGGCGGAGAAGAGCGGCTTCAGCAGAAACGAGAGCGAGCGCAGGAGCGGCTTCTCCGCCCGGATGCGCCAGTCGTAGACGACCTCGGTCCCCTCCGCCGCGGGGGCGAGCGTCCACACGCCGCGCCCCACGAAGTCGCCCTGCGCCTCGATGGCGAGACGGGTGGGAGGCCGCTTCTCCACCGCGCGAAAGCGCCAGCGCAGCGTGTACGGAAGCCAGCCCTTGGTGTGCAGGTCGGTGTACGCGCCCGGCCCGCCGTCGCCGCCGGGGTCCACCACCCGCACGTCCAGGTACACCGACGGCCACCAGCGTCCCAGGGCGCCTGCGTCTTCGAGGATGGCGTAGACCTCCTCCGGCGTGCCCGGCACTTCCCAGCGGGTGACGAAGTGGTATTCGTGGGCTGCCATCGGCATCGTGAAAGGGGGCTGGCGGGGCGGGGAAGGCGGGAGGGTGCTCGTCAGGCGCGCGCGGCGGAGCGCACCGCCGCACGGATC
>DASTNU010001066.1:0-2109 GCA_035720605.1 Longimicrobium sp.
CCTCGCGCCCGGCGGTTGAAACCGCTGCTGGAACGTCACGAAGTCCGCCTGCGCGGACTGTCCCGGGTCGGGTGAGTGCTACGCTGGACGGATCCGCGCCGGTGCAGGTGACGCCCCGCGCAGTTTGCGGGGCTTTCCGCAGTCGTTGCGGCGGGGTTCACCTGCTCCGGCGCGGGGCTGGTGGTCCCGCGCCGAACGAACGTTCGGCCGCGATTTTCCTTGCAATTCCGGGCCGATCCGGCTTGCCGGAGGGCCGTCCGGCAGGTATAATCACCGGCTCCGGAGCCCCGGGGGCATCCGGAGTACCAACCGAGCCAAGGGAGATGCGCGTGAAGAGCATCGTGTGCGTGAAGCGCGTCCCGGACACCGAGGCGCGCGTGCGCATTGCAGGCGACGGAAAGTCCGTGGACGCGGCGGGGGTCAAGTTCATCCTGAACCCCTACGACGAGTTTGCCGTCGAGGCCGCGCTCAAGCACAGGGAAGCGGCCGGCGCGGGCGAGGTGACGGTGCTCACCGTGGGCGACGGCGCGAGCGCGGAGACGCTGCGCACGGCGCTGGCCATGGGCGCCGACGCCGCGGTGCTGCTGAAGACCGACGGCAGGCCCGAGGGGTTGGCCGTGGCCCGCGTGCTGGCGGAGGAGCTGAAGGGGCGCGAGTACGACGTGGCGCTCTTCGGGATGAAGGCCATCGACGACGACCTGCAGGCCGTCGGGCCGATGGTGGCGGAGTTGCTGGGCGTCCCCGCCGCGACGGCGGTCACCGAGTTCTCGGTGGAGGGGGGCCAGGTGACGGCGCACCGCGAGATCGAGGGCGGCCACGAGGTGGTGGAGCTGCGGACGCCGTGCGTCATCACGCTCACCAAGGGCGCCTACGAGCCGCGCTACGCGTCGCTCAAGGGGATCATGGCGGCCAAGAAGAAGCCGCTGGAGGAGAAGCCGGCTACGGCGGGCGACAGCGGGGTGGAGGTGCGCGGCTTCAGCTATCCCGCCGAGCGCCAGGCCGGCCGCATCGTGGGCGAGGGCCCGGACGCGGTGCCGGTGCTGCTGAAGCTGCTGCGCGAAGAAGCGAAAGTGATCTAGGGAATAGCGAACAGGGAACAGGGAACAGCAGGCAACGACAGCTGCGACGGCATCGGAACCGGCGTTCACAGACCGCACGCGCAACGCATCGCGCTCGATGGCCGCAGTGATCTTCGAAGGCTATTCCCTATTCCCTATTCCCTATTCCCTCTCAGTTCCCCTGCATCCAACGCCTGAGAGGACGCAACATGCCAGGCATTTTCGCGTTCGCGGAGACGCGCGACGGTGAGATCCGCAAGGTGGCCCACGAGGTGGTGACCGCCGCCCGCACCCTGGCCGACGCGCTGGGGACGGAGGTGCACGCCGTGCTGCTGGGCGGCGCCGGCACCGCCTCCGCCGCCGGCGACCTGGGCCGCTACGGCGCCGACAGGGTGTTCGTGGGCGAGACGGACGCCTTCGCGCGGTACTCGGCGGAGGGCTTCACCTCCGTCATCACGAAGTTCATCCAGGAGCACGGCTGCGACGCCGCGCTCTTTCCCGCCACCGCGCTGGGGCGCGACCTGGCGCCGCGGGTGGCGGCGCGGCTGGGCGTGGGCTACGCCAACGACTGCACGGCGCTCGACGTGGAGGGCGGGCAGGTCGTCGCCACGCGGCCGGAGTACGCGGGCAAGCTCATCGCGCAGGTGGCGCCCACGCAGAAGCCGGCGGTGCTTTCCCTGCGCCCCAACGTCTTCCTCCCCGCCGAGAACCCGAAGGCGGGCGAGGTGCAGACGCTTGACGTGTCGGTGGACCAGGCGGACTTCGGCGCCATCGTCCGCGAGATCAGGGCGGGCGCGGCGGAAAAGCTGGACGTGGGCGAGGCGCCCATCATCGTCTCCGGCGGCCGCGGGATGGGCTCGCCCGAGAACTTCAAGCTGCTGGAGGAGCTGGCGGAGGCGTTCGGCGGCAAGTGCGCGGTGGGGGCCTCGCGCGCGGTGGTGGACGCCGGCTGGCGCCCGCACGCGGAGCAGGTGGGGCAGACGGGAAAGACGGTGGCGCCCACGCTCTACATCGCCGTCGGCATCTCCGGCGCCATCCAGCACCTGGCCGG
>DASTNU010001067.1:0-3488 GCA_035720605.1 Longimicrobium sp.
CGTCGAGCCGCGAGGAACGAGCGGCGCAGACGGCGGGGGAGAGGGCCAGCGTGATGCCAGTCGAGGATCGATTGGAGAGGACGTAGCTACGACAGCGCGCCCGCCGGAACCCGGCGGGCGCGCTCTGCTTTTCGGGCTTCAGGACCTTCTGCCGTTGCTGGCTATTCCCTGTTCCCTGTTCCCTCGCTGTTCGTCAGCGCAGGGTGAGCGCCACGGGCAGCTCGGTGGCGGCGGCCGGCGCGCCGGGGACCGGGCGGACCGGCGCGGCGCCCCAGCGGGCCACGCGCAGCGGGGTCGCGGGGCCGCGGCTGTGGGCCAGCCGCTCCATCAGCGGCGCGGGATCCTCGCCCAGGGCGCGCAGCTCCTGCCCCACGCGGTCCGCGTAGCGTCCGGCGGCACGGGCGTACACGTCCGGGTGCAGGGTGACGGAATCCGCCTCCACCTCCGCCAGGCGGTACTCGATGCGCACCCGCACCCGCCCGGCCATGGCGATCTCCCGCGTGCGGCCCGGGTTGGCGGCCAGCGCGTCCAGCGTCTCGTCGCTCACCGGGGCGCCGTCGGCGCGCAGCACCATCCGCGCGAGCTCCATCACGTCCGCGTTGCGCATGCGGATGCAGCCGTGGCTGGCGGGGCGCCCCAGGAAGCGCTCGTTGCCCGCCGGCGTGCCGTGGATGTAGTAGATGTCGAACAGGTGCATCTTCACGCGGCCCATCGGGTTGCCCCACCCCGGCGCGGCCGGCCGCTCGTCGCGCGCCCAGTCGCTCTCGGGCGGCGTCCACCACGGGTTCCACACCATCCGGCGAATGGAAGCCTGCGCCGTGGGCGTCGCGAACCGCGCCGTGCCCACGGAGACGGGATACGAGCGCACGCGCTGGCCGTCCTGCAGCACGTCCAGCCGCCCGGCGGGAACGTTGACGACGAGCTCCATGGCCTGCTGCGCCGCGGCGGGCGCGGCGGCCAGGGTGCAGATCACCAGCGCGGGGGCGGCCTTCCTGATCGAGAACATGGTGGTCGAGCCTTGCTCGGAATTGCTGCGCGGGCGCTGCACCGGTCCATCCGGCCGAACTCTGTGGCGCGGTCCGCGTCGGCGGCGCACTCCCTGAGCGTCCGCACGGCGCCACAGTACGAGAGCGGCGCGGCGGTGTTTCAGGGCGGGAGCGCGGTGCGAGGGGGAGGCGACCGGGAGGGAGGTCCATCCGGGGCGACTTCGCACCTGCGGGGAGTGGCAAATCGAAGGCCCGGCCGCGGCAATCGCTGATCTCCGCGGATGTGTTTGCGGGGAAAGAAGTTACCGTCCAGCCCGCGCGCCGGTGCATCGCCGTGGCGCGGCCGGGTGGGACATTCCTGCGGCAGTCCTGCGCCCCTGCCGGGACGCTCCGTCACGAGGAGCCGGCCCGGATCGTTGTACCCGCGCACGGCTGCCGACCGGCCGCTCGCAGGGAAACCCCGACCCTCCGCAGGATGCACATCACCGGTACGCCGCCCGCCCGCGGCCTGCTCGCCCTTGCCGTTTCCGCGGCGCTGCTCGCCGCCGCCTGCAACAATCCGCTGGAGGACAACCTCAACGTCGTCTGCGCGCGGCCGCTGATCCACGCCGTGACGGTGCAGGTTCGTGACGCCGCGGGCCGCCCCAACGCCATTGGCGCGACGGTGATCGCCCGGCCGCGCGGCGGCGAGGCAGAGCTGGGGAAGGGCTACGGCGACTCGCTGAACATCTCCGCCGGCGAGCAGGGCGGCACCTACGACGTGGAGGTGAGCAAGCCGTACCACGCTCCCGTGGTGGTGCGCGGCGTGACCCCGAAGCAGGACGCGTGTGGTGTCCAGGAGCCGGCCCTGGTCCCGGTGACGCTGACGCTGCTCCCGGGCGCGCCGCCCGTGCGCCAGGTGGTCGCGCCGCCGCATTCCTTCGGCTTCGGCTGGGGCGGGCTCAGCGTGCAGCTCACGGCGTACGTGGAAGCCGCGCCGGGCGTGTCGCAGGGGGTGGCGTGGGTGTCGCGCGACTCGAGCGTCGCCCGCATCACGCCGGACGGGCTGCTCACCTCGCGCTGCCGCACCTCCCGGGGACTCACCTGGGTCGTCGCCTCGTCCACCGTCGATCCCACCCGCAGGGATTCCTCCGCCATCGAGGTGTTCGCCGACACCGACACCGTCCGCTGCCCGCGACCCTGATCAAACGTACGCAGAGTGCCGGCGCGCGCGGGATTCGGCAGATTGGCGGCGCCGTGCATCATCCACGCAAGGGGTGGCGCGTCGATTGCGAACCGGCGTGCACCGGCCTGGCCGCGTGCCCCACGGTTGGCTCGCGGCTTTGCAGCATCCCGGCCGCGCACATCGGAGCGGTCGCACGCGACGCCACGCAAGGATCAGTGGCAGCGAATTCCCCATCCACGAGGAGTCCCATGTCCATCCTTCGCGCCGCCGCCCTTCTGCTCTGCTTTCTCGCTGCCACCGCCTGCGGCGACCTGTTGGGAGGGGATGTCGAAGGCGAGCTGGAGCGGGAGCTGCGGTCGGTCGAGGGGCCCTGGCAGGGGACCTCGTACGGAAGCGGCCTGCTCACCCTGAGCTTTCAGCTCCAGGAAGGCACCGGCACCGCCGTCTCCGGCAGCGGGACCATGAAGGAAGCGTCCGCGCCGGCCGCCGTGCCCATCACCGTCACCGGCACGTTCGTCCGCCCGCACCTGAGCCTTACCTTTACGGGGATGGTGTTCGAGGGTCACGCGGTGCAGGGCACCTTCCAGGGAGACTACACCACGGTAGGCGGACTCCTGGAGCCCCTGCACCTGACCGGCACCGGATACACGCGCGAAATCCAGGTGCTGCTGGGCGAGGACTGACACCCGGCGCTTGCCGTCACGGCCGCTTCCCTCAGAGGGTGTTCAAGAATCAGCTTACCGCTTGTTTTCCTGAGGGAGGCGCCGCGCTGAACCCTCTGCTGCGCAAGCACTTTGGCGCCGACCGAAGGATCTAGCCGGCACAACCGTGAGGCTGGATCTCTGCCACGGAGCCTGCCTCTCGCGGCGGAGAGGAGATCCTTCGGTCGCGCGCAAGCGGTTGCATTACTTCAGGTTACTCGTGTGCGCTCCCTCAGGAAGACAGCGCTTCGCCGTCTCTGAGTTTAGCAACACCCGCTCAGGAAAGACGGCTCTCGCGGCTGGTTGATGGGGTCACTCCGACGGACGGCGCGCGCGGGGAGTGGCCGGCGCGCGCGGGATTCGGCAGATTGGCGGCGCCGTGCATCATCCACACTCGCTGCCAGGGGCGCCGATGCTTCGCCACCTCCCCATCCTTGCCCGCTGTCTCCCCGTCGCGACCGCGCTCGCGCTGCTCGTCGCCGCGCCCGTCACGGCGCAGGACGCGTCACGCTACCGCGCCGCGGCGGACAGCCTGATCCGCGCGGCCACGGCGGACAGCGCCGCGTGGCTGCGCATCGCCGAGCTGGTGGACCGCTTTGGCCCGCGCTTCAGCGGCACGCCGGAGCTGGAGCAGGC
>DASTNU010001068.1:0-2938 GCA_035720605.1 Longimicrobium sp.
GGGAGCGTTTGAACACGCCTTCCACCTGAGCGGCTGAAGCCGCCGCAACGACAGCGGAAAGCCCCGCAAACTGCGCGGGGCTTCAACTGCGCCAACTCCGGCTGTCATTCCGAGGGAGGCGCCGCACCAGCCCGTCCCGACGCGCGACCGTGTGGCGCCGACCGAGGAATCTACCGTCCGGACCGGGAGCCCCGCACCGGCGCGCGAAACCGTCCGCGCGAGTCCGCGCAGGCGGACTTCGTGATGTTGCAGCAGCGGTTTCAACCGCCGGGTTGGTGGGGTGGACCGTCGCGCCCGTGGACTGGGCTCGCCACGCGCCCCGCCCGCCGCGCGTACGGTGCCCTGTCGATTTGACCCGTCCGGGCGCGCGCGGCTATCTTCCCGCCCGGTTCCTCTTCGATCTCGGCGGGCGCGGGGAGAAATCCACCGCGCCCTCTGCATTGTCCACCGGAGAACGCACGACGATGATGTGCATCCGCGTGCCGCGCCCGCGGCGCATTCCTTCGCTGGCCTGCGCGGCGACGCTGCTGGCGGCCACGCTGGCCACCACCGCCTGCGGCCAGTCGCAGGGCGCCGCGCGGCCGGCGTCGGGTGCCGCCATGAACCCCGACTCCATCATCGACCGCGCGAACCGCGACCGGATGAAGGGCCCGGAGGAGGCGCCGATGACCATCGTCGAGCTCTCCGACTTCCAGTGCCCCTACTGCCGCGAGTTCGCCACCGGCACGTACCGGCAGATCGACAGCGCGTACGTGCGCACCGGCCGGGCCCGCATCATCTACGTCAACCTGCCGCTCAGCACGCACAAGGAAGCATTCCCCGCGGCCGAGGCCGCCATGTGCGCCGGCGCGCAGGGCAGGTTCTGGCAGATGCACGACCGCCTGTTCGCCACCCAGCGCGACTGGGGGGCGCAGGCGAACGCCGTGGAGCGCTTCGAGGGGTTCGCGCGGGAGCTGGATCTGGACATGGCGGCGTACCGCGACTGCACGGCCAACGACCGCACCGCGCCGCTCATCGTGGCCGACGCCATGCAGGCCGCCGAGGCGCGCATCAACGGCACGCCGACGTTCATCCTGAACTCGCGCAACGGCCAGCGCGCCCTCACCGGCGCCGTGCCCTTCGACCAGTTCTCGCGCGAGATCGAGGCGCTGCTCGCCGGCCCGCCGGCCCCCGCGCCCGGCCAGACGCCGCCCGCCACTCCGCCGCAGCCGTGAAGTGCGTGAGTGCGTGAGTGCGTGAGTGCGTGAGTGCGTGAGTGCGTGAGTGCGTGAGTGCGTGAGTGCGTGAGCGGAACTGTACGGACGGTTCGCCGGGCTCCGGTAGATCCGCTCGGCCAGGTGACATCCGTTCGCGTCTGCGAACGCGTATGGCGTGAAGTCGTTGCGGCGACTCGCTCCTTACGGATCTGACGGGATGATCCCTGGGTGCGGATGCGCAGGTGCGCCGGACGCCGCACACGGCTTGGCCGCCGAGTCCGCGCAGGCGGACTTTGTGGAGTTGTAGCGGCGAATTCTTCATTCGCTCCCTGCGGGCGGACGGCACGTTCCCTGATTCGAACCGCAGTCGGCATCGGTCGCTGGGGAGTTCGCCGAAGCACGAAAGCCCCGCCGCCGGACGCATCCGGCGGCGGGGCTCGTTCGACCATCCTGACGGGTGAAAGGCCGTCAGTCGTCGTCGCCCTCCACGTAGGCGCTCACCAGGCGCCCCATGTCCACGAAGAGCTGCCGCGTCACCGCCTCCTCCTCGCGCAGCAGGTCCACCAGCCGCTCGTAGCCGTCCAGCAGGTCCGCGGGCACGTGCACCGTCTCCGCGTGAAAGGTGCCCTGGTCGGCAAAGACCAGCCGCACGCGCACCGTCCGTCCCGGGGTTTCCGACATCCGCGTTTCCTGTTGAACGGTTACCGGGCCTGGCGCAGCCCCGGCAGGCTGAGAAGGAAGATCAGGGTGATCAGGATGGCCGAGATCACGCACCACTGGCACCAGGCGTGGATCACGAACGCCTCCAGGTAGGTGAGGTAGGCGCTGAACGCCACCCCCACCGCCGACAGCGCGAAGAGCGCCAGCGCCGCCCACCGCTCGCGCGCGAAGCGCGGCTGCACCCCCAGCAGGGCGATCACCAGGATGGTGAGGTAGGCGCCCAGCCCCCAGGCGCTCACCGGCAGCCCCACGAAGGTGGCCCAGCGCGAGGTCTGCACCTTCTCGCACCCGCCGATGGTGCACTGGATGGCGCCCAGCATCCCGACCTTGTACATGGTCAGGTAGCTGGAGATGAGCAGCCCCGCCAGCGCCAGCAGCGCGATGGCCATGCGCGTGAGCGGCGGGCGCGCCTCCAGCTCCTCCCCGGGCGCCATGCGGTCGCCGGCGCCCTCCATCACCGCCTCCATCACCCGGCCGCGCTGTCCGCCGGCGCGGAATCGGCCGCGGCCGGGGCGGCGGCGGGGGTGTTCGCGGGCGCCGCGGCGGGCGCGGCGCTCCCCTGCGCCCCGCGGATCGCCTCGTCCCACTCGGCGCGGCTGGTGGGGTAGCCGTCCAGCTTTCTGCCGTTCACGAAGATGGTGGGCGTGCCGCTCACCCCGAAGGTGCTGCCCAGCTGCCGGCTCTCCGACACCTCGCGCTGGTACCTGTCGGAGCGCAGGCACTGCGAGAAGGCGCCGCGGTCCAGCCCCGCCTGCTGCGCGTAGCCGATGAAGCGGTTGGCCGCGTCGCCGGCCTCGGACCACTCCGACTGCCGCGCGAACAGGGCGTCGTGGTAGGCCCAGAACTGGTTCTGCTCGTTGGCGCAGCGCCCGGCGCGGGCGGCCAGCATGGCGTTCTGGTGCATCTCCACCAGCGGGTAGTCGTACCACACGAACCGCACCGTGCCGTTGTCCACGTACTCCTTCATCAGCGGCTTGCTGAAGGTGGCGAACTGCATGCACGACGGGCACTGGAAGTCCGCG
>DASTNU010001069.1:0-3854 GCA_035720605.1 Longimicrobium sp.
CGGCGCGGGCTCCCGTCAGGAGCCCGACCCCGTCTCGGGCTCGGCGTGCACGACCTCCACCAGCCCCTTGCCGGCCGCCCCGTGGGTGATCACGTCGTCGATCAGCCCGTACTCCATCGCCTCCTGGGGCGACATGAAGCGGTCGCGGTCCAGGTCGGTTTCCACCTGCTGCACCGACTGCCCGGTATGGTGCGCCAGGATCTCGTTCAGCCGCTGGCGCAGCCCCAGGATCTCGCGCGCGGCGATCTCGATGTCGGCCGCGGTGCCCTGGCTGCCGCCGGAGGGCTGGTGCAGCATGATGCGCGCGTTGGGGAGCGCGCTGCGCTTGCCCTTTTCTCCCGCGCCCAGCAGGATGGCCCCCATGCTGGCCGCCATGCCGATGCACATGGTGTGCACCGGGCTGCGGATGAACTGCATGGTGTCGTAGATCGCCAGCCCCGCCGTCACCACCCCGCCCGGCGAGTTGATGTAGAGGTAGATGTCCTTCTCGGGGTTGTCGGCGTCCAGGAATAGTAGCTGCGCGATGATGATGTTCGCCACCGTGTCGTCCACGGCGCTGCCCAGGAACACGATGCGGTCCATGAGCAGGCGGCTGAAGATATCGTAGCTGCGCTCTCCCCGGCTGGAGCGCTCGATCACGTACGGCGGATAGATGGCCATCTCTGCTGGTCTCCCCTGCGTGGTGTGTGGGCGCCGCGGGATCAGGCCTGGGCGACGGTGTTGCGCGAGCGAAGGTGCTCGAAGACCTTGTCCTCCAGGATCTCGGCCTCCAGCGCCTGCATCTGGCCGGTGCGCTCCAGCTCCACCCAGAGGTCGCTGGGCGTGCGGCCGTGCTGCGCGGCCAGCGCCTCCACGCGGGCGTCCACGTCGTCGGCGGTGGGGCGCAGCCCCTCGCGCTCGGCGATGTGCTCCACCACCATCATCCGCTTGAGCGAAGCCTCCGCCTGGGGGCGCATGAGGGCGCGCAGTTGCGAGATCCGTTCCTCCTGCTCGGGGCTGCGCTGCCGGCGCCGCCCCTGCTCGTCGGGGGTGTCGCCCGTCATGTAGTCCAGGTAGCGCTCCACCATCGACCCCGCCACCTCCAGGGGGTTGGCCTCGATGATCTGCTGCACCAGCGCGTCGCGCACGGCGGCGTCGGCCCGCTTGCCGGCGTCGGCGCCCAGGTCCGCCCGCACCCGCTCGCGCAGCGCCGCCATGGTGTCGAACTCGCCCAGCCCCTTGGCGAACTCGTCGTCCAGCTCCGGCATCTCCCTGCGCTGCGCCTCTTCCAGGCGAATGCGCAGGCGCTGCTCCCGGCCGCGCTGCGCCTCGTCGGGAAAGTCTTCCGGGAAGGTGACGGGGAACTCGCCCTCCTCGCCGGCGGAGAGCGTCATGATGGCGGACTCGATGTCGGGGATGGCCTGCCCCTCGCCCAGCTCGAAGCGGTACTCGCCGGGCTCGGCATCCTCGCCCTCGGCGGGCTGCAGGTTGGTGATCTCCACCTTCACCAGGTCGCCATAGCCGGGCTTCTCCCCCTCGCCCAGGGACGCCAGGGTGGCGCGCTCGGTGCGCAGCCGCTCCAGCAGCGCGTCCACCTCGTCCTCGCCCACCACGTCGGAGGGGCGCACGACCTGAAAGCCCTCGGTGCGCGCCAGCTCCACCACGGGCTGCACCTCGAACTCCACCTCGAAGTGCACGTCGCCGCCCTCGCCGTGGTAGTGGACGTTCTCCACCTGCCCCTGCGTGATGGGCCGGAAGTCCTGCGAGTCCAGCGCCTCGCGGTACGCCTCCTGGATCACCCGGTCCAGCGTCTCCTGCTCGATGGCGGCGCCGAACTGGCGCTCCACCAGCGAGGCGGGGGTGTGCCCCTTGCGAAAACCGGGCATGCGGACGGTGTTGGCCAGCTTGGCGGCGACCGACTGGCGGATGCGCCGCACCAGCCCGCCGGGGACGGTGATGGAAAGGCGGCGGCTCCAGGGGTGCGGCTCCTGGACGTCGACGCGAAGCTCGGTCACGGGTGCAGTGCTGTGCTCGGCCATCCGGCTGTCTATCTTCGGGAATGATCCGTTGAATCCGAGGTGCGAAAGGGGGGATTCGAACCCCCACGGCCGAAGCCACTGGTTCCTAAGACCAGCGCGTCTACCTTTCCGCCACTTTCGCGCGGGACGAACGGGCAAATATAGACCGCGGCCACAGGGGGGTCAACCAACGGTGCCGGCCCTTCCGCGCGGCGGGGACGACGGCGGGTGCGGGAGGAATGTGCCGCCCCGGCGGGCCCGGCGCCCCGGGAAGGTGTGCGCCGGGCGCTGCTCCCCCGCCCGAGCGGGTAAACCCGCCGCGACGAACGCGGTAAGCCCCGCAAGCCGCGCGGGGCTTCGACTGCCCGGAACCGGCTTCGGGAGCCCGAGCGGCGGCCCCGGGCGACCACCCTCCCTCGTCCACCCGGAACGGGACGTGCAACCCCGCCGCCCGATCGTGACGGTGAAGGAGAGAACTTCAGCAGGAGCAGGCAGATGGCCCGGGACCACGACTTCAGCCGCGACGGCGGCGAGGACGCCAGCCAGGCGCGCGAGCACGTGCGCAACGCCCAGGAAAACACCGAGGCGCTGGCGGACCAGGCGCGGCGGGTGGAAGCCACCGCGCCCGATTCCACCGGCCGCCCCGTCGAAGGGCTGCAGGCGGACGGGATGGGCGGCGAGGACAGCCGCATGGCCGCCGGGAACCCGCGCAACGTGCGGGAGAACACCGAGGCCCTGCGCGAGCAGGCGCGCCGCGTGGACGCCACCAAGCCCGACGACGTGAACCGCACGGGTCCGCAGGACCGCTGAGCCGGGCGGAGCGTGATGAGGCGGGGCGGAGCCCCGTACGGCTCCGCCCCGTTCACCCCTTCACCGTCGTTCTGGCGTCCTGCTTGCGGTTGATGCCGCGCGATCCGCGGCGCGGCCGCACGGCAGCAGACCGATCGGCACCAGGAGACCGAGATGCGCTGGCAGGGGAGAGGCGGAAGCAGCAACGTCGAGGACCGCCGCGGGATGGGGGGCGGCATGGCCGCGGGCGGGGGGATCGGCGCCGTGGTCATCGGCATCATCTACTTCCTGCTCACGGGCGATCCCTCGGGGGTCCAGGCTCCCGCCGGGGGCGGCGACCGGCAGGCGCAGTCCGGCCCGGTGGACCCCGCGACGGACACGCTGGGCCAGTTCGTCAGCACCGTCCTGCGCGACACCGAGATCACCTGGAACGAGATCTTTCGCCAGGAGGGCGAAACGTACCAGGAGCCGCGGCTGGTCCTCTTCTCGGGGTACGTGCAGTCCGCGTGCGGCACCGCCAGCACCGCGGTGGGGCCGTTCTACTGCCCGGGAGACCAGAAGGTCTACATCGACCTGAGCTTCTACGAGCAGATGCGGCGGCAGCTGGGCGCCCCCGGCGACTTTGCGCAGGCGTACGTGATCGCGCACGAGGTGGGGCACCACGTGCAGACGCTCACCGGCGTGTCGCAGCAGGTGAACTCCGCCAGCCAGCGCGTGGGGGAGGAAGAGCGCAACCGCCTTTCGGTGATGCAGGAGCTGCAGGCGGACTGCTTCGCCGGCGTGTGGGCGCACCACGGCGAGGCGAGGCAGCCCTGGCTGGAGCCCGGCGACCTGGAAGAGGCGCTGAACGCCGCCAGCGCCATCGGCGACGACGCGCTGCAGAAGCAGCAGCAGGGCTACGTCGTCCCCGAATCGTTCACCCACGGCACCAGCGCCCAGCGCCAGCGCTGGTTCCGCCGCGGCTTCGACAGCGGCGACGTGAACCAGTGCGACACGTTCAGCGCGACCAGCCTGTAAGTGCGTGAGTGCGTGAGTGCGTGAGTGCGTGAGTGCGTGAGTGCGTGAGTG
>DASTNU010001070.1:0-4899 GCA_035720605.1 Longimicrobium sp.
GCCACCTCCGCGCGCGGCGGGCTCCACCACGCCGCGATGCGCAGGCTGGTGGCCGTCTCGCGCACCTCGTCGGGAAAGTCGTCCGGCGCGTGCAGCACGTTCATCCCGATGCCGACGACCACCGCGCCCGGCGCGCCGCCGTCCCAGCTCCCCTCGCAGAGGATGCCGGCCACCTTCTTCCCAGCGAGCTGCAGGTCGTTGGGCCACTTCACCTGCGTCAGCGCCGGCTTCACGAACGGGTCGATCGCCTCCGCGGCCGAGAGTCCGACCAGGATCGGCAGCAGGCCGGGCGCGGGGAGCGAAACCGGGCGCGCCACCATCGACATCCACACCCCCAGCCCCGGCGGCGACGACCAGGCGCGCCCGCTCCTTCCCCGCCCCGCCGTCTGCTCCTCCGCGACCACCAGCGTGCCGTGCGGCGCCCCCCCGTCCGCCAGCGCCCGCGCCGCGTCGTTCGTCGACCCCACGCGGGCGTACAGCTGCACCGCCGGGAGCCCCCAGCGCGCGGCCAGCTCGGCCGCGGAAAAGCCTTCCCAGCGATCCGCGGCGCGGTCCCTCACCCGGCCGCGCGCAGCTGCAGCGACAGGTCCAGCGCCGGCGCCGAGTGCGTCAGCGCACCGATGGAGATGAAGTCCACCCCCGTCTCCGCGTAGACCCGGATCGTCTCCAGCGTGATGCCGCCGGACGCCTCCGTCTCGGGGCGCGGGCGGGCGGCGCGGACCAGCTCCACGGCGTCGCGCATCAGCGGGACGTTCATGTTGTCGAACATGATGCGGTCCACGCCGGCCGCGATCGCCTCGCGCACCTCGTCCAGCGTCGTGGTCTCCACCTCCACACGCAGGCCGCGGTCGTTCCGGCGCCGCACGGCATCGACGGCCGCGGTGATCCCGCCCGCCGCGGCGATGTGGTTGTCCTTGATCATCACCATGTCGTGCAGCCCGAAGCGGTGGTTGGCGCCGCCGCCCGCCACCACCGCCGCCTTCTCCAGCGCGCGCATCCCCGGCGTGGTCTTGCGCGTGTCGATCACCCGCGCGCCGGTGCCCTCCACCGCCCGCACGTAGCGCCGCGTCACCGTCGCGACGCCGGAGAGGCGCTGCATGAAGTTGAGTGCCGTCCGCTCGCCGGTCAGGATCGACCGCGCGGATCCGCGGAGCGCCATCGCCAGGCCGCCCGGCTCCACCGCCGTCCCGTCGGCCGCGACGGCGTCGACCTCGAGCGAGGGATCGACGCGGCGGAAGACCTCCGCCGCCACTTCCGAACCGGCGATCACCCCCGATGCCTTGGCGTCGATGCGCGCCTCCGCCCGGCGCTCCGCGGGAACGGTCCACAGGGTGGTGAAGTCGCCCGGACCCACGTCCTCGGCCAGGGCTGCGTCGATCAGCGCGAGCGCGCCGGGCGGCAGCGGCATCAGTCGTCGCCGCCCGCGGCCAGCGCCGTCTGGGCGGAGGCGGCCGTCCCGTCGACCACGCGCTGGTAGTAGCGCTCGTACTGCGGGACGATCACGTCCGCCCCGAAGCGCTCGCCGGCCACCTGCTGCGCCGCGACGCTCATCCGCACCCACTTCTGGTCGTCGGTCAGGATGGAGACGGCGGCGTCCGCCATCGCCTCCACGTCGCCCACGGCGGACAGGTGGCCGGTGACGCCGTCCTCGATGACCTCCGGCAGACCGCCGGCGCGCGTGGCGACCACGGGAACGCCGCTGGCCATCGCCTCCAGCGCCACCAGGCCGAACGACTCGTTCTGCGAGGGAAGGAGCAGCAGGTCCGCGCAGGTGAGCAGCTCCGCCACGGAGTCCTGCTTGCCCAAGAAGATCACCCGGCTGGTGATGCCCAGCGCCTCCGCCTCCGCCGTCGCGACCGGGCGCTCGGGCCCGTCGCCCACGAAGATCAGCTTGGACGGCACCCGCTCGTGGATGCGCGCGAAGATGCGCACCACGTCGGCGATCCGCTTGACCGGGCGGAAGTTGGAGACGTGCATCACCAGCATCTCGTCCGGCCGCAGGAAGGTCTCCTTGCGGCAGGGATACGAGCCGCGGCTGTACAGCTTGGGGTCGACGAAGTTGGGAACGACCTCGATGCTGTCGGCGGCGACGTGGAAGCGCTCCACCGTCTCGCGCTTCAGGAAGTCCGACACGGCGGTGATGCCGTCGGACTTCTGGATGGAGAAGCGGGTGATGTCGAAGTACGAGCGCTCCTGCCCCACGAGGGTGATGTCGGTGCCGTGCAGCGTGGTGACGATCCGGAGCGGGTGCCCGTCGCCCAGCATCTCCTTGGCGATCCAGGCGCTGGTGGCGTGGGGGATGGCGTAGTGCACGTGCAGCAGGTCCAGCTCCGCGCGCACCGCCACCTCGTGCATCATCGCCGCGAGGGAGAGCGAGTAGTTGTTGTGCTCGAAGAGCGGGTAGCGCGTCGTCTCCACCTCGTGGAAGAAGACGCGCTCCATGAAGTGCGGCAGGCGAAAGGGCTGGGCGTACGAGATGAAGTGGATCTCGTGCCCCCGCTGCGAAAGCTCGATCCCCAGCTCCGTCGCGATGGCGCCGGAGCCGCCGTAGGTGGGGTAGCAGGTGATGCCGATTTTCATGGAGAAGCGAGTGCCCAGTGCCCAGTGTCCAGGATCAAGTACCTAATCCCTAGAGTGCTTAGTGCCGGTGCCAGGTACCGAATCCCTGGTGCCGGTCGGTTACCGGGCACTGGGCACTCGATCCTGGGCACTGCCGCGCGCACGCCATGCCTGGACGATGTCCTCGACAAGCTCTGCGCGCGGCCTCGTCGCGTCCAGCCAGACGGCGCCTTGCGGAAGCTGCCTGCGGAACCAGGTGAGCTGGCGCCGCGTGTAGTCGCGCGTGTTCCTGCGCGCCAGGTCCAGCGCCTCGTCCAGCGTGCGCTCGCCGCGAAAGTACGGAAAGAGCTCGATGTACGCGTGCGCGTTCAGCCCCGGCGCATCCTCGCCGTACTTCTGCACCAGCCCGCGCACCTCGTCGAGCAGCCCCGCGTCCACCATCTCCGTGACCCGCCGGTCGATGGCGGGAAAGAGGCGCTCGCGGGGCACGTCGAGCACGAAGGGCAGCACCGGCACCGGCGCCTCCGCCGGCGGGGAGTTGCGCTGCCACCAGGGGAGCGTGCGCCCGGTGAGCAGCGGCACCTCCAGCGCGCGCATCAGCCGCTGGCGGCCGCCCCAGTCGCGCAGCCGCGCGGCGGAGTCGGGGTCCAGCGCGGCCAGCCAGCGGTGCAGCTCCTCGTCCGGCTGCCGCTCCATCCACCGGGTGAGGCGCGCACGGCGGTCCTGGTCGAGCTCCGGCTGCTGAAAGATGGGATGCGTGAGCGCGCGGAGAAAGAACCCGGTGCCGCCGACGAGCATCGGAACGCGGCCGCGGGCGCGGATCTCGGCGATCTTCCGGCGCGCGTACCCCGCCCACCGCGCCGCGTTGAAGCGCTCCGACGGCTCCGCCAGGTCGATCCCCCAGTGCGGGATCCCGCCGCGCTCCGCCGGCGTCGGCTTCGCCGTGCCGACGTCCATGCCGCGGTAGACGGAGCGGGAGTCCATGGAGATGATCTCGCCGTCCAGCCGCCGCGCGACGTCGATCGACAGCGCTGTCTTGCCGCTGGCGGTGGGGCCGACGATGGCGAGGGCGTGCGGGGCCGAAGGCGCGTCAGACATGGGCCCGCGCCCGGTCCGGGAGCGAATGAATTCGCCGCTGGAAAGGCGCAAAGTCCGCCTTCGCGGACTCCGGGGTCAAGTGGCGCGTATAGATGCGGCTTTCGAGAAACGGGAAAGTAGATCCTTCGGTCGGCGCCAGAGGAATGCGCAGAACGCCGGTTCCGCGCGGCGCCTCCCTCAGGATGACAGGGGCGGGCGACGCAGCGGCGTCAGCCGCAGTTCTCCCCTTTCTCCCGCGCAGCGGGGGAGAGGGGCCGGGGGAGAGGGGGCCCTCAGCGGGCGGCAGAATGCGCGCAACAGTGCTCGAACGCAGCGCCCGCCGAACTCCGCACTCACGCACTGACGCACTCACGCACTCGTTCACGCACTTCTCCCGAACCGCCGGTGCAGCTCCGTCAGGCTCAGCTGGATCACCGTCGGGCGGCCGTGGATGTCGTGGTAGGGGAGCTCCGTGGCGAACAGGCGGTCGAAGAGCTCCGCCATCTCCTGCTGGCTCAGCCGTTGGCCGGCCTTGATGGCGCCCTTGCACGCCATGGAGAGCGCGATGCGCTGGTGCTGCGTGCGGGCGCTGTCCACCAGCGCCGACCCGTCCGTCAGCTCCGCGACCATCTCGCGCAGGCAGCGCTCCGCGTCGAAGTACGGGTGCGGGTTGGGCACGGCGTGCACGATGATCGACCGCCCGCCGAACGGCTCCACCTCGAACCCCGCGCGCTCCAGCACCCCGCGGATCTGCTCCACCAGCGCGTACTCCGCCGGCGACAGGCGCAGGGTGAGCGGAAAGAGCAGCCGCTGGCTTTCCGCCCCCACGCCGCTGTCGAAGCTGCGGACGATCTCCTCGTACAGCACCCGCTCGTGCGCGGAGTGCTGGTCCACCATCACCAGCCCGCCGCGCGTCTCCGCCAGGATGTAGGTGTTGTGGATCTGCCACATCACCGGCGCCGCGCCCGCGAACAGGTCCGCCGGGATCCCGGCGCCCTTGCCGTTCCCCTCCGCCTCCGGCGCCGCACCCCCGCCCGTCACGAACAGCGTCATCTGCGGCGCGGGCTCGCTCTCCGCCGGCCCGGGCGGCGCGCTCCCCTGGACGCCCTGCGGCGAGCTACCCCACGCGCCGGGTGGCGTCTCGCGCACCGTCATCGTCCCGTAGCCGGGCGGCGGCTGGCGCCAGGCGAACGGCTGCTCCGCCGGCCCCCGCGCGCCGATGCTGGGCGTGCTCTCCCATCCCGCCAGCGCCTCGCGAACACC
>DASTNU010001071.1:0-5647 GCA_035720605.1 Longimicrobium sp.
ACAGCTACGCCGCCGCGCCGCTGGCCCGCTGCTGGGTGCTGCTGGCGCCCACGGCGGAGGAGCTGGCGGAGGAGCCGGAGCTGGCGACGTATCCCCGCGCCACCCTGGCGGAGTGCGACCGGGTACTGAAGGAGTGGATCGTCGCCATGCAGGGCGTGCACCCGGAGTTCCTGTCGGCAAGCCGGGCGATGTTCTTCTTCAGCGGCCACGGCATCAACTCGGGAGAGCGGCAGCTCCTGCTCCCCGCCGACTGGCTGGCGCCGCCGCTGTTCAACGTGAACGCCGCCCTCAGCGCGCAGAACGTGAGCGGCGGGCTGTGGAGCCTGCCCCTTCCCGAGGAGATCCTCTTCCTGGACGCCTGCCGCAGCCGGCCCGAAAAGCTGGCGGGGATGCAGCTGACGGGTCAGCCGGTGCTGCCGGAGGTCCCCCGCAGCAGCGTGGACCCCTCGCGCGTGTCGCCGCTGATGTGGGCCAGCGCGGCGGGGACGGAAGCGTGGCAGCCTGCCTCCCCCGCCGAGGGGCTGTCCCTGTTCGGCGGGGCGCTGCTGGACGGGCTGGGCGGCAAGGTGGCGGGCGATCCCGAGTGCGTCCACGAGATGGGCCACGTCAGCCTGACGGAGCTGGGGCGCTTCGTGAACAAGCAGGTCAGCCGGCGGCTCAAGCGGGTGAAGCAGCCCATCCGCATCGACAACTGGTCGGACGTCTGCGTGACGATGCCCTTCGAGTCCCCGCCGACGCCCGTACCGCCCCCGAACGGCGATGGGGATGGCGGCGGGCTCAGGACCGGCAGGTCGGGCGGCGAAGGCAGGTTCCGCATGGCGGAAGGGGAGCCCGATGCGCCGGAGGCGAGCGCCGAGGCGGCGGTGTCTGCAGGCCCCGGCGCGCCGTGGCGCTTCGACGAGGGCGTGACGCCTCCTCCGGCCGACGGGCCGGCGGACGAGCCCCAGCCCGCGGACGAGGACCCCGGCACCTGGGCGGAGCTCCCGCGCGACGGCATCCGCCCGCACCAGGCGGAGATGGGCGACCTGCACGACGTCTTCGGCTCCGAGCACATGAGCGGGATGTGGCACACCGCGCGGGCCGTCCCGCTGGATTCCGCGGACGGCGCGCCGTCCGCGATCGTGGTGCACGGGGTGTGGCGGGGAGAGGAGGGCGAGTGGCACGTGGAGTTCGAGGTGGAGACGGACGGGCCGCACTGGCTGGAGCTGAGCGACGACACGCACACCTACGCCGTGACCCTTCCCGGCGACGCGTACCTGCGGCCGCGCTACACGCTGGACTTCAGCCGCGACGTGGACCGCACCTTTCACCGCGTGGAGGCGGGCCTGTCGCTCAGGAGCCCGGGGATGCCGGGGGTGATGGGCGGGCTGTGGGAGAAGTACCGCGACCTGCGCCTGCGCGAGGTGCTGAGCGGGCTCGACGAGCGCGTGTTCGAGGAGGCGCTGCGGTCCAAGATGGAGTCGCCGCTGGCGGCGGAGGTCGCGGGGCTGTTCCTGCTGCGCGGCCGCAAGTACGACCGGCTGCACGACTGGCTGGGCAACCTGGCGAAATGGCACCCGCGGCGCACGGACGGCCCGGTGCTCCGGGCGGAGCACCTGCGCCAGGCCCGCGCCTCGCAGGGCGTATCCGCCGACCTGGTGGAGCAGCTGCTGCAGGTGGCCCGGCGCGGCCTGCCTCACACCTCGGAGGCGGTGGCCTACCTGGGCGAGCAGCTGGACGAGGTGCTGCGCTTCGGCGAGTTGCAGCAGGAGCAGACGGAAGTGCTACAGAGTCTGCGCGAGCTCGTGACCCGCGCGCTGGCGCACTTCCGCACCGGGGGCCTGTTCGCCGTCTACGCGGGGCCGCTCGGCACGCTCACGCCCGAGCTGGTCGGTCCGGCGGCGCAGGCGGCGGCAAACGGGGTGACAAGGTGACAAGGTGACAAGGTGAAAGGGAAAGACGGGGGATGATGAGCGGCACGGAGTCAGCGGAGGAAAGCAAACTCCGTGACTCCGTCTGAGGCCCTTCCTGTAAAGGATGCGGATCAGGGAGCCTGCGTCGTGCGCGCGATCGAGTACACGTAGTCGCCCAGCGGCGAGGCGTCCGCGTTGCCCGCGTTGGCGGCGGCGCTGAAGGTGATGGGACCGGCGGAGCGGGGAGCGGTCCACGTGACGGCCCACTCCGCCGCGCCGGGGCCGGAGCCGGCTCGCGAATGGCCGGCGTACTGGATGCCCGTCGATGCGACCGTCTGGATCTCCGTGCTCGAATCCACCCCCGCGAGCGCCCCCGCCTGCGCGCCGGCCGCGGTGCGCGCGGAGAGCTGAAAGCCCGCGGCGGCCAGGTCCGCCCGGCGCAGGCGGACGATCAGGCGGTAGGCCTGCCCGGGGGTGTACCGCCCGGGCAGGCCTTCGATCGTCAGCGAGCCGGCGGGATCGTTCGGCGCCGCGCCCAGGTGGCACATGATGCAGGTCGGCTCGCCGAAGCCGCCGGTGGTGCCGGGCGGCGCGCCGTCCGGAAAGCGCCGCCCGTGGTAGCGGGCGGAACCGGCTGCCGTGGCGGCCGCCGCCAGCGCCAGGACGCCCGCCGCGGCGAGGATCGCGCGTGCGCTCAAGGCACCTTCGCCCGGCCGATGGTGTTGGCGTCGGTCCCGAACCAGATCTCGCGCGTGGAGGGGTGGAAGTACATGTGGCGCACCGCCCCCGCGCCGCTGGCGATCGGCGTGTTGGCGATGAACTGCTCCGTCCGCGGATCGAAGCCCACGAAGCGGTTGGGGCGCGCTCCGGTCTCCACCATCCACACGCGGTCCCGGTCGTCCACCGCCATGGCGTACGGCCGGCTGGCCGCCCCGCCGGGGAGCGCCCACTCCCGCACCTGGCGCGTGGCGGGGTCCATCCGCCCCAGCATCCCGCCCGCGTAGTCCACGTACCACACCGCCCCGTCGGAGGTGAGGGCGATGCGGCGGGTGCGCGCGGCCTCCCGCGGCAGCGCGATCTCCTCCAGGCGCATCGCCGACGGATCGACGAGCCCCAGCTTGTTGGTGCCGAACAGGTTGAGCCAAACGCGGTTCTGCCCGTCGACGACGATGCCGTACGGCCGCGAGCCCGCCGTGGCCAACCGGATCAGCCGCACCTCGCCCGTCTGCGGCGCCAGCCGGCCCACGAAGTTGCCGCCCTGCACCGTGAACCACAGGTTGCCGGCGCGGTCGAAGACCAGCGTGTGCGGGTCGCGGGCGGCGCTGTCGGGCATGGGGAAGCGCCGCACCCGCCCCGTGGCCGGATCCAGCCGGCCGATGTGGCCGTTGCCGTTCCCCGCGTACCAGACGGCCCCGTCCGGCGCCACGATCAGGTTGTGCGGCAGCGCGCCGTCCTCCAGCTCGTAGCGGCGGAATTCGCCGGAGCCGGGCTGCAGGTAGGCCACGTAGTTGCCGCGCTGCCCCACGAACCACACCCGCCCCTCGCCGTCCACGTACGGGTCGCGCGGTCGGCTTTCCGCGTAGGGAACGGGCCACTCGCGGATGTCGATGGTCTGCGCCGCCGCGCCGGCGGGGACGGCCGCGACGCACAGCGGCAGGGCGGCGATCGCACTCCGTAGCTTCATCTTTTGCTTCCTCCGCGCCGATGGGGCGCCGGCGCTGCCAACCGGCGCGCTGGGGTGTCGTCGTCGAGGATGACCAGTGAGAGCTACATCGCGTTGGCCGGATTGTCGAGGGGGGGCGGGCCATCCCGGTGCACGGGTTGACAGCCGGGCGAAGCGCGCGTCATTTGGCGGCGAGGCGGACCGGGGCGCGGGTGGCCGCCCCGGCGTTTTCATATCGAGCGGACGAGAGGATGGCGGGAGGCATGGCGGATACGCCCGACGAACGGCTGCGGCTGGGGCACATCGTCTACAGCAACTGCTTTCCCGTGCACGCGCGGCTGCTGGACCAGGGCGCGCCCGGGTGGATCGAGATCGTCGAGGGCGTGCCCGGGCGGCTGAACGGGCTGCTGGAGCGCGGGGAGATCGACGTGGCGCCGTGCTCCAGCATCGAGTTCGCGCGCAACGCGGACCGCTACCGCGTGCTGCCGGACCTGGTGATCGGTTCGCGGGGGCCGGTGCGCAGCATCGTCTTCGCGGCCACGCGCCCGCCGCGGGAGCTGGATGGCGCGCTGGTGGCCATGCCCACCGCGTCCGCCACCTCGGTGGTGCTGCTGAAGGTGCTGCTGCGGCTGCGCTGGGGCGTGCGCCCGCGCTTCCGCTGGTTCGACCAGGCGGCGGAGGACCCGTTCGCCGCGGGCGCGGGCGCGGCGCTCTTCATCGGCGACGTGGCGCTGCGGGCTGACCTGTATCCGCAGGTGCCGCATCGCTTCGACCTGGGAGCGGAGTGGTGGGACCACACCGGGCTGCCCTTTGCGTTCGCCGTGTGGCAGGCGGGCGGCGGATCGGACCAGGCGCTGCGGCGGCTGCACGCCACCCTGCTCGATTCGCGCGCGTACGGCCAGGCGAACCGCGCGGAGCTGGCGGCGCGCTGGGCAGAGCGCTTCGGCTTCGACCCCGCGTTCCTGGACCGCTACTGGGCGGACCTGTCGTACGAGCTGGACGCGCCGATGCTGGACGGGCTCGCCGCCTTCTACCGCCTGGCCGCGGAGATCGGCGAGATCCCCGCGGCGCCGCGCCTGCGCTTCGTGGAGACGCGGGCGGTGCACGGGAGCGCCTGAGCCGGACGCGCCCGGCATCTCCACATCTTCCTGCAAACAAGAAACTTGCGACGCGCGCACCGGGAATTTATTGTCGTATCCGGCACGATCTCCTTTTTTTCTGGCGGTACCCTCCATGACACGTGCAGAGCGGACGGTTTCGATGGCGCTCGCTTTGATCGCCTGCGCCGCGGCGGTCGTGATGGTTCCCGAAGTGCGCTGCATGGCCGGCCTGGACTCTCCCGTCCGGTGTGCCGACCTCGGCGCCACGCCCCTGCTGCCGACCGTGACGGGAGTGCCCGTCTCGACGCTCGCTTCGGTGGAGGATCCGCGGGTCGTGCGGATCAGGAGCCGGTTCAGGTGGATCGAGGAGAACCAGTCCGGCTTCCTGTTCCAGGATGTTCCGCTCGGGTGGCGGGGCGTGGACAGCGCCACGGCGACCGTCTACGTGCATCAGGGGGAGATCCCGAAGATCCGGGTGCGGCTCTACTCCGGCGCCAGGTGGAACTCGCTGCTCTTCTACTACACCGCCGGCAGCCTGGATTTCGTGCACCAGGTGAACGGGCTTCACGTGGAGGGCGGACCGCGCGATTACGAGCAGCGATTCTATTTCGACGCCGGGCGCATGTTTCAGTGGCTCGGCCCCGACGATGCCGCGATTCCCGCAGGGGCGCCGGGGTTCGCCGAGAACGACGCCTACCTGACGCGGCTGGCCCCGCACCTGTTGAAGCTCGCGCGCCAGGCGGTGCAGGGAGGGGCTTGAACCTTCGCGACTTTGTGTCGATGTTTGATGACGAAGGGCCGCAGGCGGATCTCACTCGCCGGCGGCCTTTCGAGTCCCCGCCACTTCCCGGACCCCACCTCCACCCTCCCATGACGATCTACCGGGCCGGCGTGCTGCTCGCGGCTGTCGTCCTCGCGGCCGCGCCGCTGGACGCGCAGTCGCGCAACCGGCCGCGCCCGCGCCCGCAGCCGGTGCGCGCGGACACGGCGGC
>DASTNU010001072.1:0-2661 GCA_035720605.1 Longimicrobium sp.
GTGGCGAGCGACGCGGCAAACCTGCTCGCGCAGAACGACCTGCTGCGCGCTTCGCGCACGGTGGCCGCCACGCCGCATCGCGAGCTGCTCGATGACGTCGAGCTCGTCCTCACCCAGCTCGCGGTCGATGGCACGACGGGCTTCGCCGAGCTGACGGCGGGCGACGTCCGGCTGCTGGATCGCCTTCGCGCCGCCGCCGGGGAGGAGGTGCGCAGTGAGTGATCCAACGCGGGCACGCCTGGCCGCGGCGCTGCTGCTGGGCGCTCTTGCCCTGGGCGCGACCGGGTGCGCGCGCCCGGACTCCGGCAGGGCAAGCGCTACCCTGGGGGACTCGCTGTACCGGGTGGGGCGGATGCAGCTGGCCAGGCAGGAATACCGCGCGGCTTCGCAGACGCTGCGTGAGGTGTCGGCGCGCCATCCGGACGCCGCCGCCGCGGGAGAGGCAGCCTACTGGGAGGCAGTCGCACTGTACGAGCTGGGGGATCGCGCGGCGCTGGACGAGGCTTTCGCCGCGGTGGATTCGTTGCAGCGCAATCCCATGGCTGTTCCCGCCGCGCTGTTGGGGCACCTGTCGAGCCGGCTGTGCCGGAGGCTGGCGGAGCTCGATCCTTCCGCCGCGAACGCCACGAGCGCCTGTGGCGGCGCGGTCACGCGGTCGGCAGTCACGCCGTGCAACGGTGACGAGGGACGGGCACGCGCATCGGCCGTCGCGGCGCTCGTCAGCGCGGAAGCGCCGGGCGCGTGGCAGGCGCTGCGCGAGTTCGTGGCCGACACCGCGTGCGCGCCGGAGCTGCGACGGCAGGCGCTGGCCCTGACCACCGAGTTCCCGACCGACACCATCCTGCCCGTCTTGCTGGCCGTCTCGCGCGACACCAGCGAGCGGCTCGCCTTGCGGGCCATCTCGCTCCTGGGCGAGGCGTCCGATGCGCGTGCCGTCGAGCGCCTGGCCGAGGTGGCGCGGGAGGAGGACGATCCGCGAATCCGCGACCGCGCGCTCTCGGCACTCCAGGAGAACCCGGCCCCCGAGGCACGCGCGCACATCCGCACGCTGGCGAACGGAAGTGGCGACCTCAGGGCCGAGGCCATCGAGGCCATCGCCGACAACCCGCGGGGCCCGGACGACATCGCTTACCTGCGCGATCTGCTCCCGCGCGTCTCCGTGGCGCAGCAGCGGCGCATCGTCCGCTCGCTCGGCGAGAGCGCGAACGACGACCAGGCGCGCGGTTGGGTGCTCGGCGTCGCTTCGAGCGCGGCTTACGCGGACGAGGTACGGCACGAGGCCGTCCGCACGATCGGCGAATCTGCGCCGGGGATCGCAGCGCTCATCCACTACTACGACCAGCCGCAAGCGGCGCCGCTGCGTTCGCTGCTGCTGAGGATCTTCCGCTCGGAAGGCAAGCAGCCGGGGCGTCGCAAGCTCGCGGAGGTGGCGGAGAGCGACCCCGATCCCGAGCTTCGGCTCGAGGCCGCCCGCCTGCTGCGGCGTGCGCTCGCGGAGGATTCGCAGGACGACTGACCCACGGCTGGAATCCAGCGCCGCGATCGTGATTCAGGGAGTTCCTGGGATGCTGCTGGATCGGGCGAACGACACCGCGCCGTCCGCACCATCTCAGGAAAGCCGAACGCCCTTCGTCGACCCGGGATTCAGTCGATGGGGCGCAGGCGGACCGTGGCGCCGTTGAGGGTGATGGACATCTCGCCCGTCTCGCCATCCACCGACACGTCGGACGGGTTGGCACCGCTCAGCTCCACGCGCACCCCACCCACCTGCCCCGCCCAGCGCACCGCCGGCGGCGCCGTGGCGGCAGGGCGGCGCCCGGCGACCACCTCAACCTCCAGCGTCCGCCCGCCGCGCCGCACGCGCAGCGCCATCCGCTCTCCCGGCCGCACCGCGCCCAGCGCACGGCCGCCCTCGCGCGACGCGATCGGCAGCGCGCGCACGTGGGTCAGCACGTCGCCCTCGCGCAGGCCGGCGCGCGCGGCGGGGCTGCCCGGCTGCACCGCGTAGAGGACCGGCTCGCCCACCGACTCCCAGTACGGCGCCGTGTCGCCCGCCTCGCGCGCCCAGCCGCACTGGCTGCACGCCAGCCCGAACCCCAGCCATCCCTCCGGCCGCAGCTCCGGCACGTCCGGCACAGGAACCGGCCCGGACGACGGACTGCCCACGGCCGCCGGCGGCGTGGGCGTCGGCTGTCCGGGGGTCGGCGGCTCCACGCCCGGCACGATCGCGCCGCCCACCACCGCCGGCGCGTACGAGCCGATGGCGCGGCGGTCGTCCGGGCAGATGGCGGCGGCGCGCAGCGTGACCTGCATCCGCCGCCCCTCCCGCTCCACCGTCAGCCGGATGGACTCGCCCGGGCGCAGCGCCCACAGCCGCCGCGCGCCCTCCGCGGACGTCACCGCTGCGCCGCCCGCCTCCACGATCACGTCGCCGGCGCGCAGCACGCCGTCCGCGGGTCCGCCCGCCTCCACCTCGTCCACCCGGATGGCGGAGCGAAAGCGCCAGGGACGCGCGGCGGACGGGGCGGCGTTCACCGTGCAGTCGCAGGCGATGGCTACCCCCAGGTGGCCCCGCGCCTCCTCCGCGGCGCACCCGCCCTGCGCCCGCGGCGTGGACGACGCGGAGAGCGCGAGCAGCGCCGCGCAGAGCGCGAACCGGCG
>DASTNU010001073.1:0-2594 GCA_035720605.1 Longimicrobium sp.
TGTGGTCAAAGTGGCCGGCAAGCGCCGCCTGCGTCAGCAGCACCGCGGGCGCGCTGTCCTCCAGCATGGCGCGCAGGCGATCCTGCGGGGCGTCGGGGTCCAGCGGCACGTAGGCGCCGCCGGCCTTGAGCGTCGCCAGGAGCGCGACCACCATCTCCGCGCCGCGCTCCAGGCACAGCCCGACCCTCACGTCCGCCCCGACGCCGAGCGCCATCAGGTGATGCGCCAGACGGTTGGCCTGCGCGTTCAGCTCCGCGAAGGTGAGCTCCTGTCCATCGAACGTGACGGCGGCGGCGTCCGGAGCGCGCTCTACCTGCGCCTCGAAAAGCTGGTGGATGCACAGGTGGGCCGGATACGCCGCGCCCGTGGCGTTCCACTCCTCCACCACCTGCGCCCGCTCCGCCTCCGACAGCAGCTCCAGCGCATCCACCGGCCGATCCGCATCCGCCGCCATCCCCTCCAGCACCCGGCGCAGGTAGCCCAGGTGGCGCTCCGCGGTGGCCCGCTCGAAGAGCGCGGTCGCGTAGTTCAGCCCGCCCTCGATGCGATCCCCGCTCCGGGCCAGCTCCAGCGACAGGTCGAACTTGGCGGTCGCGCCCTCCCCCGGCGGCTCGATGGGCGCCACCACCAGCCCCGGCAGCCGCAGGCTTCCGCCGGCCGCGTCCTGCCAGGCGAACATCACCTGGAAGAGCGGGGTGTGCGCCAGGCTGCGCGCCGGCCGCACCCGCTCCACCACCTGCTCGAACGGGATGTCCTGGTGCTGCTGCGCCTCCAGCGCCCGCGCGCGCACCTGGCCCAGCAGCTGCGCCACCGTGGGCGCGCCCGCGAGGTCCACGCGCAGCGCCAGCGTGTGCACGAAGAAGCCGATCAGGTCCTCCGTCTCCCTGCGCTCGCGCCCCGCCGTGGGCGTGCCGACCACCACGTCCGTCTGCCCGGAGAGCCGGCCCAGGACCACCGCCCACCCCGCCAGCAGCGTCATGAAGAGCGTGGTGCCGTGCCGCCGCGACAGCGCCTGCAGCCCCGCGGTCAGCTCCGCGTCCAGCGCCAGGGGCACCGAGCCGCCGGCGAAGTCCTGCCGCGCCGGGCGGGGATGGTCGGCCGGCAGCTCCAGCAGCTCGGGCGCGCCCGCGAGCGCCCGCTCCCAGTAGCCCGCCTGCCGCGCCAGCAGCTCGCCCTCCACCCGACGCCGCTGCCACGCCGCGTGGTCCGCGTACTGGGTGGGCAGCGCCGGCAGCGGGTCGTCCCCGCCCCCGCGGAACGCGGTGTACAGCGTCCCCAGCTCCCGGGCGAACACCCCCATCGACCAGGCGTCCGAGACGATGTGGTGCATCGTGACCAGCAGCACGTGCTCGTCGTCCGCCACCCGCACCAGCCGGCCCCGGACCGGCGGGCCCGCCGCCAGGTCGAACCGCTCCCTCGCTTCGCGGGCAACGAGATCGCGCAGCGCGGCGCGCGGCTCCGGAACGCCCCGGAGATCGTGCTCGGCCAGGGAAAAGCCGTCCGGCTGCGCCGCGGCGATCCGCTGAACCGGCTTTCCATCGACCTGACCGAACGTCGTGCGCAGGACCTCGTGCCGGGCGACGATCCGGTCCAGCGCGCGGCGCAGCGCGGCCACGTCCAGGGGTCCCCTGAGGTGGTGCCGCAGCGGGACGTGGTAGGTACCGCCCAGGTCCTCGAGCGCTTCGAGAAACCACAGGCGCTGCTGCGCGAAGGAGAGCGGCGCGACCCGCGACCCGGTGGGCTCCTGCCGGAGCAGCGACCGCAGCAGCGCCCGCTTCTCCTCGGGAGCAAGGCCCCGCACCTGGGCAAGGTCGTTGGGGGTCATGGCTTCCTCGAGAGCAGGTCGGCCAGCAGCGTATCGACGTCGTCATCGGACAGCAGGTCCACCGCGTCCGGGTGGATGTCGCCGACCTCCGCCGAGCCGTCGATGCGTCCGCCACCGGCCGCCTCGCTGCCGGAGCGCGACGCGCGGGCCTCGTCCACCGCCCGGGCCAGGTCGGCCAGGCGCGCGTGATAGAAGATCGCCGTGACGGAGACGTGGGTCCCGAAGCGCTCGCTCGCGCGCGACGCCACCCGGACCGCGAGGAGCGAGTGCCCGCCCAGCTCGAAGAAGTCGTCCCGGCGGCCCACCCGGTCCACGCCCAGCACCTCGCTCCAGACCTGCGCGAGCACCTCCTCCGTCTCCCCCGCCGGCGCCTCGTAGCCGCGCCGCGCGTAGGCGTCTCCCTCCGGCGCGGGGAGCGCCTTGCGGTCCACCTTGCCGTTGGCGGTGAGCGGCAGCGCGTCCAGCCGCACGCAGGCGGCGGGCACCATGTACTCCGGCAGCCGCTGACCCAGGTGCGCCCGCAGCTCCTCGACCTGCACCGGGCCCTCGCCCACCCAGTAGGCCACCAGCCGCGTGCCGCCCGCAGCATCGTCGCGCGCCACGACCACCGCCTCGCGCACGCCCGGGTGCTCCGCGAGCCGCGCCTCGATCTCGCCCAGCTCGATGCGGAAGCCGCGGACCTTCACCTGGTCGTCGATGCGGCCGAGGTACTCCAGGGACAGAGTGCGGGAGTGCGGGAGTGCGGGAGTGCGTTGGCCCTCGCGCGAAT
>DASTNU010001074.1:0-6775 GCA_035720605.1 Longimicrobium sp.
CGAAGAGGATCGCCGTCGCGGCGAGACCGGCGGCGCGGAGCGCGGGGCCGGGCTCGGGCCACGCGGACTCGCCCGGCGGGACGACGAGCATCCCCAGCACCAACCCGGCAAGCAGCCCGCCGGCGTGCGCGGCGTTGTCGATGAACCGGTAGGCCACGATCCCCATCACCGCGATCAGGCCGATGTTGATCATCAGGGAGCGCAGGAACCCTTCCGGCAGGTGCTGACGGCGGCGGTACGCCATCACCACCAGGAATCCGAACATCCCCATCAACCCGCCCGATGCGCCCACGGAAAGGCCGTGCGGCGGCAGGTACAGGCTCGCCACGCCGCCGCCGAGCGCCGTCACCAGGAAGACGACGGGCACCCACGGCCGCTGCCCGCGCAGCTCGATCACCCCGCCCAGGCTGATGAGCGCGGAGAAGTTGAACCAGAAATGGATGATGTTGCCGTGAAGCAGGGGCGCGGTCAGCAGGCGCCACCACTCACCCGCCGCCACGGCGTCGGTGGAGAGCGCGCCCGCGTCCAGCGAGCGGCCGAAGGCAAAGATCTGCACCGCACCCACCACGGCGATGGCGGCCGCGACGGCGTAGGTGGTGGTGAGCGGCTGGGCCTCCTCCTGCTCCACCTGCGCCGGCGACCGGGCCTGCTCCTGCTCCTGCGCCAGCCAGATGTCCACCTGGTGCTGAAAGTCCGCCGGGGTGAGCTGCCGCGACCGGGCGCGCCGGGCCAGCACGCTCACCGCCACCCATCCGCCGACCACGATGGTGAGCGCCAGCGCCATGCTGGGGTCCAGCAGCAGCCAGAACGCCAGCACCACGGCGCCCGCGCCCACCAGCACCAGCCGCCGCTCGCGGTACGCCGCCTCGTAGATGCTGTCGCGCAGGGCATCCAGCAGGAACGGCACCTCCCACGGCGGCACCATCTGCACCGTCTCGGGCGCCCACACCAGCGGCGGCAGCGGGCGGTGGTGCGCCAGCCGCAGCAGCTCTTCGCGCGTGCTGGGCACCGGCTCGCCCCGCGGCGAGAGGTAACCGTACTCCGCGCCCGGCGGCTTGGGGCGCGGCGGAAACAGCTCCGCCCAGGTGCGCGCCGCGCCGGCGCCATCCGCCGATACCCCCGCGCGCTCCTCCTCGTGCACTCCGTCCCGCTCGGAAAGGCTCACCGCTAATCCCCCTGTCGCTCGTCCACGCCATCGCCAGCATTGTCCGAATCATAACCCCCGGACCGGAGCGCGGCACCGGGCGTTTCCATTCGCCGGATGCGGAACGGCCCCGGGCTCCTGACGAAACCCGGGACCGTTCTGTTTCGGTGGATGCGGACGGCGCGTCTATCCGATCAGCAGCGACGCGATCGCGGCCAGCGCGGAAAGCCAGATCAAGCCCAGCGCGCCGCGGCCCAGCCACTCGGCCCACACCTCGCCGGCGGATGCGTCCTCCTGCACCAGCTCGCCGCGGCGGGGAATGCACAGCCAGCCGAGCACCAGCCCCGCCAGGAGGCCAGCCCCGCCCAGCGGCGCCAGCGCAAAGAGGTACGCCAGGATCACCGCCGACCCCGACACCAGCGTCGCGGGGCTGGTCAGCCAGTCGAGCGCCGGACGGTCCCCCGCCTGGCGCGCGGCCAGCATCGCGTAGAACCCCGCCATCCCCATCAGCCCGGCGAGGGGGCCCGTCGGCAGGCTCCCCGGCAGCAGCAGCTCCGCGCCGATCCCCGCCAGCGCCCCGGCGACGAACGACAGCGGCAGGTACGCGCGCGGCGCCTCCTTCTCCAGCGTCATCCCCAGGCCGCCGAGCACCATGCAGTGGAGAAACATCATCAGCGGCTCCTCGTGAAGCATCGGGGCGCCCAGCAGATCCAGCCAGGTGTCCGGCCTCTCGGGAATCCACATCCCCTCCAGCCATTCCTGCCCCAGGAGCGCGATCTGCGCGGCACCCGCGGCGGCGGTCGCGGTCCCCATCGCGAGGGTGTACGGGCTGGGGGCCGGGAGCGCGGGCGAGGACGGTCCGGCGCCCGGCACCGGCCAGGCGATGTCGTCCTCGGTGCGCGCCTCCGCCTGGCGCACCCGGGCGTTGGCGCTCCAGGCGATGAGCGCCGCCAGGGGCAGGAACACCCATCCAGGCGGCAGAAGCAGGAGGAGCGCCGCCATGAGCGTCAGCACGACCAGGATCCGGAACCGCCGGCTGCGCGCGTCGAGGACGCCCTCCTTCAGGATCGCCGCCGCGAGCTGCGGCACCTGCTGCGGCGCGACCATCTCCGCCGTCTCCGGCGTCCAGGCCAGCAACGCCTGCCCGGCGCGGCACGCGTCGATCAGCTCCAGCCAGGAGCACGAGACAGGCTCGCCGCGCTCCGCGTGCAGGTAGCCGAACCCGGCGGCGTCCACGGGTTTGGGGCGCGGCTGGAGCCACGCATCTTCCACCGTGATCGGGAGCGGTTCCGGCTCGGCCCGCTGCGTCGGGGCCTGCGTCTCCGCCGCTGGTACGATGGTCCTGGCTGTGCTCACGTGGCACCTCCATCCCGCTGGAGTCCACCACGAACATCCGTCCTGAACGAGAATAGTCCCGTGCCAGATGGAACGCACCAGCCCCCGCCGGGCTGACACGAGCTTTCGGGGGATGAAGATGCCGGCCGCGGTCCATCCATCCGGCCATCAGCACGGACGAGAAGATTCCTCAGTCGGCGCCCGGAGAACCTGCCCTGGGGCCGGGTGCCGGACGGCGCCTCCTTCGGAATGACAGCTCGCGGGCACATGGCAGCGTTCGCGGTTGCTGGCTATTCCCTATTCCCTATTCCCTATTACCTATTCCCCGTCCCCTGGATCATGCGCAAACGGCGGCGGGAGCGTAGATTGGACGGCGAGCGCCGCGCGCACGGGAGCGCGGCCGGGCACCACCCACATCCCGCGGCACCCCATGAGCATCGCCGAGATCTTCGAGACCATGGAATACGGCCCCGCCCCGGAAAGCGCCTCGCCCGCGGTGCGCTGGCTGGACGAGCACGGGCGCCGGTTCGGGCACTTCATCGACGGCGAGTGGCGGGAGCCCGCCGAGGGCGAGTGGTTCGACTCCATCAACCCCGCCAACAACCAGCCGCTCGCGCAGGTCGCGCAGGGCGGCAAGGCCGACGTGGAGGCGGCGGTGCGCGCGGCGCGGCAGGCGCTCCCGGCCTGGCAGGCGCTGGACGGCCACGGCCGCGCGCGCTTCCTGTACGCCATCGCCCGGCACGTGCAGCGGCACTCGCGGCTGTTCGCGGTGCTGGAGTCGATGGACAACGGCAAGCCGATCCGCGAGTCGCGCGACATCGACATCCCGCTGGTGGCGCGGCACTTCTACCACCACGCCGGCTGGGCGCAGCTGATGGAGAGCGAGCTTCCCGGCTACCGGGGACTCGGCGTCGTCGGGCAGATCATCCCCTGGAACTTTCCGCTGCTGATGCTGGCGTGGAAGATCGCGCCGGCGCTGGCGATGGGGAACACGGTGGTGCTCAAGCCGGCGGAGTTCACCTCGCTCACGGCGCTGCTCTTCGCGGAGATCTGCCGCGACGCGGGGCTGCCGCCGGGCGTGGTCAACATCGTCACCGGCGACGGGCGCACGGGCGCGGCCATGGTGGAGCACCCGGACATCGACAAGATCGCCTTCACGGGATCCACCGAGGTCGGCCGCATCATCCGCGTGGCCACGGCGGGGACCGGGAAGAAGCTGTCGCTGGAGCTGGGCGGCAAGTCGCCGTTCATCGTCTTCGACGACGCGGACCTGGACAGCGTGGTGGAGGGCGTGGTCGACGCCATCTGGTTCAACCAGGGACAGGTGTGCTGCGCCGGGAGCCGCATCCTGGCGCAGGAGGGGATCGCGGAAAAGCTGACGCAGCGGCTGCGCGAGCGGATGGAGACGCTGCGCGTGGGCGACCCGCTGGACAAGGCGGTGGACATCGGCGCCATCGTGGCCCCCGTGCAGCTGCAGAAGATCACGGAGCTGGTGCGGCAGGGGCAGGAGGAGGGCGCGACCATGTGGCAGCCGTCGTGGAGCTGCCCGAAGGAGGGGTGCTTCTTTCCGCCCACGCTCTTTACCGACGTGGCGCCGTCGTCCACGGTGGCGCAGGTGGAGATCTTCGGCCCCGTGGTGGTGCTGATGACCTTCCGCACGCCGGCGGAGGCGGTGGCGCTGGCCAACAACACGCCGTACGGCCTGGCCGCCAGCGTGTGGACGGAAAGCATCAACCTGGCGCTGGACATCGCCCCGAAGGTGCAGGCGGGGACGGTGTGGATCAACAGCACCAACCTCTTCGACGCGGCCTCCGGCTTCGGCGGGTACCGCGAGAGCGGCTTCGGGCGCGAGGGCGGGCGCGAGGGGCTGTGGGAGTACGTCAAGCCGGCGTGGGAGGCGCACGCGAAGAACGGCGCGTCCGCGCGGAACCCGGAGCGCAAGGCGAAGGCGCCCAAGGCGGAGAAGGCGCGGAATGGCGGCGGGCCCGCGCTGCCGCCCATCGACCGCACCGCCAAGCTGTACATCGGCGGCAAGCAGGCGCGGCCGGACAGCGGGTATTCCCTGCCGGTCGCCGGCGCGGGGGGGCGGCTGCTGGGCGACGTGGGGCTGGGGAACCGCAAGGACGTGCGCAACGCGGTGGAGGCGGCGCACAAGGGCAAAGGATGGGGCGGAACGGCGCACGCCCGCGCGCAGGTCATCTACTACCTGGCCGAGAACCTGGCCGCGCGCACGGACGAGTTCGTCCGCCGCATCGCGCAGATGACGGGCGACGAGGCGGGGGCGGAGCGCGAGGTGGACGCGAGCATCCGGCGCCTGTACACGTACGCGGCGTGGGCGGACAAGTACGACGGCCAGGTGCACGCCACCCCCGTGCGCAACGTGACGCTGGCGATGAACGAGCCGATCGGCGTGGTCGGCGTGGCCTGCCCCGATGCGGCGCCGCTGCTGGGCTTCGTGAGCACCATCGTCCCGGCGATCGCGATGGGGAACGCGGTGGTCGCCGTCCCCTCGGAGCGCTGGCCGCTGGCGGCGACGGACTTCTACCAGGTGCTGGACACCTCCGACGTCCCCGGCGGGGTGGTGAACATCGTCACCGGGCGCCGCGACGAGCTGGTGGAGACGCTGGCCGCGCACGACGACGTGGACGCGGTGTGGTACTTCGGGGGCGCGGAGGGAAGCACGCTGGTGGAGCGGCTTTCCGCGGGGAACATGAAGCGCACCTGGGTGAGCTACGGCCGCGAGCGCGACTGGCTCGCCGCCGAGCAGGGCGAGGGCCGCGAGTTCCTGCGCAACGCCACCCACGTCAAGAACATCTGGACACCGTACGGAGAGTAAGGTTTTGGCACCGGGCTTGCTCCGGCTGGATGAAGAGAGGAGGCAAGCCATGCTGGAGTACCTGCTGTTCGTGCGCGAGGATGATGATGGGCTGTTCATCCGGCTTCCGGCGGATGTCGCCGCTCGGCTGGATGCGCATCCCGGCGAGCGCGTGGAGTTGACGGAGGTGGAAGGCGGGTTCGTCCTATCTCCGATTCCGAAGCCAGACCCGGAGGAGGAGAGGCGCACCCATGAGGCGTTCATGCGCGCATTTGCTTGGGTTCGCGAGCACTACAGTGAGACGCTGCGACGGCTCGCGGATTCCTGAGTCCCGTCACTTTGTGGAACAGGGCCGGCATCCCCGCGGATGCCGGCCCTTTTTACATATCGGCAGCCTCCCCGGCCCATCGACTGAATTCGCCGCAACGACTACGCGCTGTACGCCTTCGCGGACAGCACCAGAGCGGCTGTCTCGCGGTGCCGCCGCCTCGCGTCAGTTGCAGTAGGAGCGGTCGACGTAGCGTTTGCGGCCGGAGGCGGAGTAGGTGTAGCAGCCGCCGCGCGGGCCGGTGTAGTAGCCGCGACTGGAGGCGCTGGACCGGCGCGATCCGCCGGTGGATGACGATACGCCGCGGCTGCTGGATTCCGCGCTTCGCGTGGCCGGCGCCTGCCGCTGCACCAGGCCGCTCGCGCGATACACGTAGCCGTCCGCGGAGCCCGCGCTGTACAGGCGTGCCCAACCGTTCGCATCCCTGGGACCCAGCTGCACGAAGTCGCCGCGCCGCAGCGTGCGGACGAGCGCGGCATCCTTGCGCGGCGCGGCGCGGACGTTCAGGCTGCCGTGGATGTAGAACCACTCCCGCGTCTCCGAGGTGACCGGCTCGGTGTACAGGGCCGGGGTCACGGGATCGGGGGATGGTTGGGGACCGTCGGCGTCGATGCACATCCCCAGCAGCACGAGCAGAACGAAGCCGAGACACCCCACGCCCGCGCATCCGCCCGCCTGCGTGGCGCCGTGGTTCGATGCACCGCCACCGCCCACGCGCGTGCTCCAGGAGATCCCGGTGCCGGGGATTCCCACCGTCGCGCGCGTACCCCTCTTGCCGATGTTCACGCTGGCTCCGCGCCCGCCCAGCGTGGTGCTGATGCCGCTCCGCGACAGGTTGAGGCGTACCCCCGGCGCGATCCTGATCGACTTCCTGAATCGCATGGCCGTCGCCCCTCAGCCGCGGCGCCGGCCGCGGGAACGCGACGCGGTCAGCACCCGCGGCGAAGCGAGGAACAATCCGGTTCGGCTCATGATGTGTCTCTTGGGGGAAAGGGTGCCGCAATGATGGGGAGATCGCGGGGGCTGGCTGGCGACTTTCCACCTGCAGATCCCACTGTCGGCCCTGGAGGCGCGAATTCCCGTCACGCACGTGTCTTAAACCAGATCCAGTAAAAGAAATGATCTCACGCAGAGTCAGCGGAGTTATCAGAGG
>DASTNU010001075.1:0-4855 GCA_035720605.1 Longimicrobium sp.
GGCGCCGGCGATCTGCCAGTTGGCACGTTGGGCGGGCGTCGCGTGGTACAGGCGTGGATACCAGGCGAGCGGCACGATGATCGTGCGACCGTCCAGCAGATCAACCTCCAGCGTGTCGTCGGTGACGCGAACACCGCCGACACGCTCGCCCGCGTTACTTGCCAAAATAGCCATGCCACGCCTCCAGAAGTTGTTGCTGCCGCTCGCTGACCATCCGCTCGACCACCCCCAGTTCTTCGGCTTGAATCCGAGGTTGTGAGCCAGGGTTACCGGCTGTAGCCAGAATTTTGCCGAGCAGTCGTCGCGATCCACGTGGATATGCGGCGGCTCGTTCCCTTCCTGGCTATAGAAGTATAATCGATAAGGGCCACTGCGGCCGACGGTAGGGGTCACGGATCGAGCAGGTTGATGAGTGTGGCGTCGATCGAATCGGGCCCCAGCTCCGCGATCGCGACGGTTACCGGGTCCCTGAAGCGGCGCGGCCCCGCGCTGCCGGGGTTCACGGCGAGGGTGGGGCCTGCCTGCTGGATGATCGGCCGATGGGAATGGCCGAAGACGACGAGCCCCGCGTCCGGGTGCGCCGCGGCGGCCTTCTGCGGTGTCGGAGAGCCGAGCTGCATCCCGTGCAGGATGGCGATCTTCACTCCCGCAAGCTCCAGCCGCGCCACCTCGGGCACCCGCGAGCGGACCTCCCAGCCGTCCACGTTTCCCCAGACCGCCGTCACCGGCGCGATGGCTTCCAGTGCGGTGAGGATGTCGGGGTCGCCCACGTCGCCGGCGTGGAGGATGTGCTCCACGCCGGCGAACACCTCGAAGACCTCCGCGCGCAGCAGTCCGTGCGTGTCGGAGATGATGCCGATCTTCATCCGCGCGATCCGCCCCCGCTACCGGAGCCGGACGCGCAGCCGTCCCTCGTCCACGGGCACGTATCCGTCGCCCACGCGCGTAAAGCGCCACCAGTACAGTTCCGCCACCGTGCTGGTGGGCTGGTACAGGCCGATCTGCGAATACGCGATCCGCACCGTCTCGCCGGGCGCGATCGCCGGGCAGTCGGCGGGCGCGGTGCAGGGCATCCACGACGCGAGCGCGTCCGGGTTGACGATGCGGTAGTAGACCGGCTGGTCGCCGGTGTTGGTGACCGCGATGGCCGCGTCGCCCGCCACCTCCGCGCGCAGCGGCTCGCGGACGGATCCGAGCGGGTCACCCGCGCACGCGGCCAGCAGCACCGCGACGGACATCGCGAACAGGCGCTTCAGCATGTGCACCTCCGGTCGTTCGGGAAGGCGGGATCCGGCGTCCGGCAGGGGCTCCGCCGGAAAGATCTACAGTTCCACCACCACGGAGCGGACGTGGTCCACCGCCCATCCCCCGTCGCGCTCCACCAGGTGCCACCAGTACACGATGGCCTCGCGCGCACCCGGCTCGTACCCCGCGATCTGGCCGAAGGGCACCTGCGTCGCGGAATGGGCCTCCACGCGCGGGCAGGGCAGGTCCGGGCGGGAGCACGGCGCCCAGTTCGCGAGCGCCGCCGCGTTGCGCTCGATGACGAAGTAGTAGATGGCGCGGCTGCTGGCGTTGTCCAGCCGCAGCGACTGCGGGGCGTCGATCGAGACGTCGAGCGGCACCGCCGGGTCCAGCGGTCCGGGCCCGGAGCAGCCGCCGAGCAGGACGGAGAAGCAGAGCGTGGCGAGGACCAGCGACTTGCGCATGTGCGGTTACGGCGTGGCAGGGGGACGACCTTCGTTCTTCCGCATCAGAAACGCCCCATCCACCCCGATGCTGACAGCCACCGTCACCCTGTCACCCCGTCACCCGTCGCCCCGCTCTCCGCTCTTCCACCGCGCCCCCAGCCCGTGCTCCACCCCCAGGTGGTCCAGGATGCGCGACACCACGAAGTCCACCAGGTCGTCGATGGACCGCGGGCGATGGTAGAAGCCCGGCGCCGCGGGCATGATGGTGGCCCCGGCGCGCGTCAGCCGCGTCATGTTCTCCAGGTGGATGAGCGACAGCGGCGTCTCGCGGGGGACCAGGATCAGCGGACGCCGCTCCTTCAGCGCCACGTCCGCGGCGCGCTCCACCAGGTTGCGCGACGTTCCCGCGGCGATGGAGGCCAGCGTACCCATGGAGCACGGGCAGACAACCATCCCCGCGGAGGGCGCGGAGCCGGAGGCCGGCGTGGCCCCGCGGTCCAGCGAGTCGTACAGCTCCACCCGCGACCAGTCTCCCGTCGCGGCGCGCAGGGCGTCGATCCCGTCGATCCCCGTCTCCTCCGCCAGCAGCCGCAGCCCGTAGCCGCTGACGATCAGCCGCACCGGCGTGCCGCTCTCGTTCAGCGCGCGCAGCAGGCGCACCGCGTACGGCGCGCCCGACGCCCCCGTGATCCCGAAGGTGACCGGCGCGCCGGGCGAGATCCTCACGGCACCAGCCTTTCCGCCAGCACGATCAGAAAGAAGACGATGGAGATGGCGCCGTTCACCGTGAAGAACGCCGCGTCGATCTTCGAAAAGTCGTCCGCGCGCACCAGGCTCTGCTCGTAGACCAGCATCAGCGCGATGACGGCCGCGCCCACGAAGTACGCCGCGCCCAGCTCCGGCAGCACCGCGCCCAGCGCGATGAACTGCGCCGCCGACAGCACGTGCAGCGTCCGCGAGAACGCCAGCGCGCCGCGCGCGCCCAGCGCCGCGGGAATGGAGTGCAGCCCCTCGCGCCGGTCGAAGTCCATGTCCTGCAGCGAGTACAGGATGTCGAACCCCGCCACCCAGCACAGCACCGCGCCCGCCAGCAGCAGCAGCGCCCCCGCGGGCCGGCTCCACTCCCCCGCGATCGCCAGGTAGGCGCCGACGGGCGCCATGGCCAGCGCCACGCCCAGCACCAGGTGCGCATAGCGGGTAAAGCGCTTGGTGTACGAGTAGAAGAGGATCCACCCCAGCGCGAACGGCGCCAGGTACAGGCACAGCCGGTTCAGCATCGCCGCGCAGACGAAGAACACGATGCTGGCCACCACCACCGACGCCGCCGCCTCGCCGGCGGAGAGCTTGCCCGCGGGGATCTCGCGCATGGCGGTGCGCGGGTTCCTGGCGTCGATGCGCCAGTCCACGATGCGGTTGAACCCCATCGCCGCGAACCGCGCGGCGGTGAACGCCACCAGGATCAGCAGCACGTCGGCCGGCTGCACCGGGTAGCGGTACGAGGCGAGCGTGGCGCCCACCAGCGCGAACGGCAGGGCGAACACCGTGTGCGGCAGCTTCACCAGGTTGGCGTAGTCCGCCACCCTGCCCCGCCCCGCGACGTGCTGCCCTTCCAGTCTATGCGTCGTCACTGTTCGCCTGCGTTTCGCTTTCAGGGTCTTCGGGCACCAGCCGCTCGGCCGCCTGGATCAGCGCTGGCACAGAAATCGAGACGGCCTTCCACACCTCATCCGGGTTGATATTTCGATAGGCGTGCACGACCAGATCCCGCATGCCCGCCATCTGCCGCCATGGAATTCCGAATGGTTGGCCCGGAACTCAGGCGTAACCTGCTTCGCAGCCTCACCGACCGTGATCAGCAGACGCTCCACCGACATGACCCGGTACTCGTCCGCTTCAAACTCGGCTCGCGTCAGCCCTTCTGCGGCACGCCTGATCTTGCGGGCAGCGATAAGGATGTCCGCCAGCCACGTGTGGTCAGGATGCGGCATACACTACCTGAGCGGAGTCCAGGATCGCCTTCTTTCTGAAGCGATTCTCGCTCCGCTCCACGCCCTTCTTGCTGACCAGATCCACCCTTCGTCCGAAGATCTGCTCGAGTTCGTCCTGCATATCGACGTGCTCGAACAACGACGGGGTGAGTTCGGGCGAAGTAAATGTCACCAGCACGTCCACGTCGCTGTCCGGACGGAAGTCGTCGCGCAGCACAGATCCGAAGAGAGCGAACTCACTGACGTTCCACTTGTGGCAGAACTCGGCAATTTGTTCGTATGGCAGGCTCAGCTTCATGCGCATCCTCCGATCAATTCGTCGAGCGACGGATCTAGTCGCCCTTGCGCGGCCAGGTGCGCCAATCACCCGGATCGACAGCGCCGTTCATCACCTCAGTCGATCGGGCCGATACCCAGGCGGGGCCACAGGCGGTCGATGGTGGCCTTCACGTCGGGCGCCATCTCGATCATGTCGGGCCAGCGGCGGGTAAAGCCTTCCGCCGGCCACTTCTTCGTCCCGTCGATCCCCATCTTGCTGCCGAACGAGGGGTGCTGCGCCGCATGGTCCAGGTCGTCCACCGGCCCCTTGGTGAAGCGCACGTCGCGCTCGGGGTCGATGTTGCCCAGCGCGTACCACCACGCCTCCTGCACGTTGCGCACGTCGATCCACTCGTCCACCACCACGATCACCTTGGCCAGCGACATCAGCCCCATCCCCCACAGCCCGCTCATCACCTTGTAGGCCTGGCCGGGATACTCCTTCCTGATGCTGACGAACACCAGGTTGTGGAACACCCCCTCGGGGGGCATGTGGTAGTCCACGATCTCCGGCATGGTCATCCGCGCCAGCGGCAGGAAGATGCGCTCCGTGGCGCCGCCCAGGTACACGTCCTCCACCGGCGGCCGGCCGACGAGCGTGGCGGGGTACACCGGGTCCTCCCGCATGGTCACCGTCGTCACGTGGAAGACGGGGTACGGGTCCTCCAGCGTGTAGAAGCCCGTGTGGTCGCCGAACGGGCCCTCGATCGCCAGCTCCTCGTCCGTATCCACGTACCCTTCCAGCACGATCTCCGCCTGCGCCGGGATGGTCAGGTCGCAGGTGAGCGCCTTCGCGGTATACACCGGCTCGCGGCGAAGGAAGCCGCCGAACAGGTATTCGTCGATCCCGGGCGGCAG
>DASTNU010001076.1:0-3048 GCA_035720605.1 Longimicrobium sp.
GGGACGGCCCGCGCGGCCTCCCTCAGGATGACGAAGGTCGGGGCTGACGACGGACCCACTCCCCCTCTCCGCGAGGAACGAGCGGGGAGGGGCCCCGCGCGAAGCGCAACGCAGTTGCAGTTGCCGTTCTCCCCCTCTCCGCGAGGAACGAGCGGGGAGGGGGCCGGGGGGAGGGGCCCCGCGCGAAGCGCGGCGCAGTTGTAGTTGCCGTTCTCCCCCTCTCCGCGAGGAACGAGCGGGGAGGGGGTCGGGGGGAGGGGCCCCCGCGGGCGCAGTGCGATGCCGATCGAAGCGTCCGAATCCGTCGGCCCCTGAATCAGTCTTCGAGCGCGCAGGTGACGTAACGCGGTACCGGGAGGACCGATGAGCGAGTCGCAGGCGGGATCGGACGCGGGGATCCTGCGCAGGACGCCGCGGGAAGCACGCATCGCGCTGGCGGTGGCGCCCGACCACCTGGTGGTGGCGCGGCTGCGGCGCGCCGGCACCACCCTCTGCGTGGCGGAGGCGATGGAGTGCGCGCTCCCTCCGCCGGGGCCGGAGGGCTGGCCGGAGCTGGAGGAAGCCCTGCGCGAGCTGGCCACCGACCTGGGCGTCCCCGGCGGTGTCGTGGACGTGGCGCTCCTCCGGCGCCTGGCGCACGCCAAGGTCATCCCGCTCCCCCCCGTGCGCCGCGGCGAGCTGGCCGCGCTGGTGCGCCGCAACGCCCGCCGCCACTTCGCCGTGCGCGACGAGCCGCTGGTGGCGGACGCCCGCCGCCTCCCCGGCCCGCGCGCCGCCTCGCTCGTCCCCACCATCGCCGCGTGCGCCGCCACGCGCATCGTCGAGACCGTGGCCGACGCCTGCGCCGCCGCCGGGTTCCGCGTGGGCGCCATCGTCCCCGGCCCCGTCGCGCTGGCGGAGGCGGTGAGCACGCGGCTCTCGCTGGCCCGCAGCGGCCGCGTGGCGGCGCTCACCGCGGGGGCGCTGGGGATCGACCTGGTGCTGCTGGAGGATGGCGTCCCCGTCCGCGTGCAGCCGCTCGCCGCGCCCCGCGAAGGCGGGACGGCCGCGGTGCTCGCCCGCCTCTGCGCGGCGCTGGAGGAGGTGGAGCAGGACGGACGCACCGTGGAAGCCGTCGTCGTCTGCGGCTGCGGGGACGATGCGCGCGCGCTGCGCGAGGCCGTCCACACGCACGAGCACTTCGGGATCCGGCTGGCATGGGCGCGCGAGTTCGAGGAGATGCCCGCAGAAGCCGTCGTCGCGCTGGGCGCGGCGCTGGCGGGCCCGGGCGCGCCCCTCCTCCTGCCCCCCGCGCTGGTCCGGGCGCGCGCGCGGCGGGCCCGGCGGCTCACGGTGGCGCTGGCGGCCGCGTCCGGGGCGTTCCTGGCCGCCTCCGCCGGGCTGCACCTGTGGGGGCTGAACCGGGAGATGGAGGCCGTGCGGGCCCGGCGCGCCGAGATCGCCGGGCCGGTGGGGCGCGCCCGGGAGATGCGGGCGAACGTGGACGGCGTTCGGGAGCGGCTGGCCTCCATCGCCGCGCTGGAGGCGCAGGCGGCAGGGTGGACGCGCGAGATCGCCGCGCTGGCCGCCGCGCTGCCGGACTCGGCGCACCTGCGCACCCTGGCGGTGGATTCCACCGGCCTCCGCCTCGCCGGCCTGGCGCGCTCGGCCTCCGCGGTGGTGCCGGCGCTGGAGGCGCACCCCCGCTTCCAGCGCGTCTCGCTGGCCGCCCCCGTGCGCTTCGAGCAGGGCGACGCGGGCGAGCGCTTCGACGTGGTGGCGCAGATCCAGGAACCCACCGCGGGAGGTGGGCAGTGAGGAAGATGCCCGCCTTCGGCCCGCGCGACCGCCGCGCGATCCTGATCGGCGCCGCCGTGCTGGCGCCGGCGTTCGCCTGGACCTTCGCCGCCGCGCCCTACCTGGCCGCCGTGGCGGACGCCGGCGAGCGGCTGGCGCTGGAGCGCCGCCTGCTGCGCGGCGAGCTGGAGCTGCTCGCCTCCGCGTCCACCTATCCGGAGGCGTTCGACGCGGGCGCCGAGCGTCTTCTCGCCGCCGCGCCGCGCCTGATGTCGGGCGCCGACGAGGGCGCCGCCGCGGCGGCGCTGGCGGGCTACGTCCGCGGCCTGGCGCGGATGGGCGCGGCGAACCTCACCCGCGTGGAGCCCGCCGCCGCGTACGACGCGGGCGGCGGCGTGCGCGCGCTCCCCGTGGGCGTGACGGGCGAGACGGACCTGGAGGGGCTGCTCACCTTCCTGCAGCTGCTGGAGTCCGGGCCCAGGCTGGTGGACGTGCAGGAGCTGCGGCTGGAGGCGTCCTCCGCCCCCTCCGCCGGGGGCGAGGCGTACGGCGCCGCCCCCGCCTTCTACGCGCCCGCCGCCGCGCCGCCGGAGGTCATCACCTTCCGCTTCACCGCCGTCGCCTTCACCCTCGCCGCGCCGGCGGACAGCGCTGCGGTGGGGGTGGACGCACCGGCGGAGGACGCCGGCGCCGTCGAGTTGCGGGACGCGGAAGAAGGGAGCGCGCCATGAGCTTCCTGGCCCGCTGGACCCCCGCGAACCGCATCGCCCTGGGCGTGCTCGGGGCGTCGATCCTCCTCTGCGCGCTGGCGTTCACGGGCGCGCGCCGGGTGGCGGCGCTTCCCGGTTCCCCCGATCCCCGCCCCGCGCCGTCGATGCCGGACGTCTCCGCGCGCGCGGAAGCGGCCAGCGACGCGCAGATCCTTTCCGCCGTCGCCCGCGATCCCTTCCGCCCCGACCGCCGCCGCCCGCCGGGACGCTACCGCCTCCCCGGCGACGCCCCGCCGCCGGAGGCGCAGCCGAGCTACGACTACACCCCGCCGCCCCCCGCGCCGCCGTCGCTGAGCCTGGTGGGGACGGTGATCCTCGCGGACGGGCGCGGGCTGGCGGCGCTGGCGGGGCAGGGCGGGGAAAGCCGCGTCCTGCGCGTGGGGGAGGAGATGGACGGCTTTCGCGTCGTCCGCGTGACCAGCGGCACCGCCACCCTTGCCAGTGGAGACACCACCATCGTGCTGCGAACCGAGGGAGGTACGCCGTGAGCCGCCTGGCCATC
>DASTNU010001077.1:0-3804 GCA_035720605.1 Longimicrobium sp.
CGGGGCGACGGACCAGCACTCGCAGGTGCAGCTGTACATCGAGGGACCGTTCGACAAGACCATCACCTTCCTGGCGGAGCGCGACAGCGACGGAGACGTGCAGATTCCCGGCGCCCATCCGGAGCACCCGGAGCTGGCCTACCTGGGCGGCCACAGCATGGGGGGGCTGCTGCGCACGGAGATGCTGGCCACGGAGGCGGCGCTGGCGCAGCGGGGGCGGATGAACATGACCATCGAGGTGCCGCGGGTGGACGCGCGCTCCCTGGGCGGCCTGCTGATGATGCTGCAGATCGCGACCGTGTACGCGGGCCACTTCTACGGCGTCGATCCGATGGACCAGCCGGGGGTCGAGCTGGGGAAGCAGCTCACCTACGCCATCATGGGCCGCCCCGGCTTCGAGGAAGCCCGCGCCGAGTGGGAAGGCCGCGCCGCGAAGGACGACGCGTTCGTGGTCCGGTAAGTGCCCAGTGAAGTACCAAGTGCCAAGTATCAAGTACCAAGTACCAAGTATGATCAGGCACCTGGCACTCGGCACTTGAACCTGGGCACTTGAACCTTCCCTTGACCACCCAGCCCCTCGTCCCCGAGTCCCGGCAGCCGGCCATCACCCCCGGCTCGCGGACGCTCATCGTCATCAACCCCGCCGCGGGACAGGCGGACACGGAGCGCGTGCTGCGCCTGCTGGCCGGCGCCTTCGCCGTCCGCGGCGCCAGCTTCGACGTCACCAGCACCACCGAGGCCGGCCACGCCCAGCGCGCCGCGAAGGAAGCGGTGGCGCACGGCTACCGCGCGGTGGTGGCCGTCGGCGGCGACGGCACCGTGGGCGAGGTGATCACCGGGCTGGCGGGATCGGACGTGCCGGTGGGGATCGTACCCAAGGGGACGGCCAACCAGGTGGCTTCCAACCTGGGCATTCCCACCGACATCGAGGCCGCGGTGGAGGTGGCGGTGAACGGCGTGCCCGCGCCCATCGACCTGGGGCAGCTGGAGGACGGGCGCTACTTCGCGCTGGCCGCGGGCGCCGGCTGGGACGCGGAGGTGATGGCGAACGCCAGCCGCGAGCTCAAGGACCGCTACGGCTTCTTCGCGTACGTCTACGCCGCGCTGCGCACGGGCGTGAAGCCCCCGCTGCACCGCTACCGCATCGTCGCGGACGGCAGGGAGATGAGGGTGCGCGCGGCGATGGTGCTGCTGGCCAACATGGGCCAGTTCGTCACCAAGACCATCCCGCCGGTGCAGGTGACGGTGGCGCCCGACGTCTCGTACCAGGACGGCAAGCTGGACGTGTGCATCTTCGCGCCGCGGACCGTCCGCGACGTGGCGGCGCTGGTCTGGCGCGTCACCAGCCGCCGCTTTCAGGGCGACCCGCGCCTCGTCTACTTCCAGGCCGCCGAGATCTCCATCCAGGCGGACCCGCCCGCCTTCACCGAGATGGACGGCGAGCCCCTGGGCCACACCCCCCTTTCCGCCCGCGCCGTCGCCGGCGGCGTAAGCGTCCTCATCCCGCGCCCGCCAGGCACTCCCGCAACCACCTGATCCTGACGGCCGGGGCTGTGTGCCGCAGGCGCTCCCTCCCGGCCCCTCCCCCCATGGACTGCGTGGGGATAGGTGACGCGAGCGAAACCTGCTGGATCGTGGTCGAATTCTCCCTTTCTCCCGCGCAGCGGGGGAGAGGGGCCGGGGAAGAGGGGGCCGCGCAGGGCGCAGCTCGATATCCGCCGTCGGGTCTCGTTCCTGGCGATTCCGTTGACCTCCCCCAGGCGTTTGGGGAGGTGGGCGAGGAATCCGGTCCGGGCGGCGGGGGGTGATGCGGCGGAATCGATCGAAAGCGAAGCGGGCGGACCCCGGATGGGATCCGCCCGCGTTCGACTTCAGTGCAGCGGTCCTGCGAAGGCTACAGGCCGAGCGCCCGCGCCACGTCGATGCGCCCGCGGCCGTAGTACGGGTCCGTGCCCGTCGCGCCCAGGTCCAGCGCCGTCCGCTCGATGGCGTGCTTGACCGCCGCCGGCTGGTTGCTGAAGCCGTGCTCGGCGATGAGCAGGGCGGCCAGGCCGGCCACGTGCGGCGCAGCCTGGCTGGTGCCGATGAAGCCGGTCAGGCGGTTGCCGGCGGCGCACGGCGTGAGGATGGGCGCGCCCGTCCCGGAAAAGCCCGCGATGCGGTACTTCGCGCAGAACGACCACACCCACGAGGCGACGTCGTTGCCCCAGGGACGGGGCGAGAGCGGGGAGCCGTTCGCCGCGTCGGCGTTGCCGCCGGGGGCGGCCACCGAGATGGCGGAGCGGCCGAAGTTGGTGTAGAACGCGGGGGCGTCCTGGTTCAGCATCGCCGTGGCCGGCCCCACCGACGACACGCACAGCACGTGCGGCACCGCGCAGTACAGCACCAGGTTGTTGCCGTCGTGGTCCAGGTCGGAGGTCCCGTTGCCGGCCGAGACCACGATCAGCATTCCCTGCTGGTTGGCGTAGGCCAGGGTGCGGTGGATGAGGCCCACGAAGACCCCGCTGCCGGCCTTGGCGAAGACGCCGCCCAGGCTCATGTTGGCGACGTCGGCACCCTGGTCGGCCGCCCAGGTGATCCCGGCCAGCACGCCCGCGAGCGAGCCGCTGTTGTTCGCCCCCAGCACCTTCACGCCGATGAGCGTGGTGCGCGAGGTCACGCCGGCAAGGGCGACCGCCTTGCTGGCGACCTGGGTGGCGACGTTGGTGCCGTGCCCGTTGTAGTCGTTGACCGGGTGGCGCGTGTGAAAGTACGCCGCCGTGATCGCGTCGTCCGAGGGGACGAACGAGGCCGAGCGCGACAGGTCCACCAGCCCGTTCAGGTCCGGCGCGTCGTAGTCGAGCCCCGAGTCCAGGATGGCCACGGTCACGCTGGACGAGCCCAGCTTTCCGGCGGCCCACGCGTCGTCCGCGTTGATCAGCCGCATGTTCCACTGGAACGCGTAGCGCGCCGCCGTCGTGGGATCGGCCTGGCTTTGGGCCACGAGCTCGAAGTCGGCCTCGGCCTCCGCCACCGGGGACTCGAGCTGGAACACCTCGTCCGCCTGCACGCCGGACACGCCGCCCAGCCGCCCCACCTCCGACGCGGCCGCGTCGCCCAGCCCGCTGACGATCGCGAAGCCCACCCCCGCGTGCGCGTAGGTCACCGTGCCGCCCAGCGCCGCGACCTCGCCCGCGAAGCCGGCGGGAATGCCGTTGCCCTTGAAGACCACCACGTGCTGCCCGTTCCCCGGAGCGAGGGAGTGGGCGGGAGAGCGGGGCGCGGCAGTCGCGGCGGGACCCGCCACGTCCGCGCAGCCAGCCAGGGTACCAGCCACCAGCAGTGCCGACAACAATGTGTACCGCTTCATGGGGCAGCTCCTTCCGGGTGGGATGAAAACGTCGGCGGGGTGCCGACGCGCGCCGTCTCCGGCTTTGCGGACCGGCCTCGCGGCCGGGGTGCCCTCTTCGCGAGAGACGGGTAAATTTTTAGCAGCGGCTGGCGTGCCGGTGTCCCGGCGTACCTTGCATCTAGGCAACGCACCGTCCCAGCGGCTTCTGACCGAAACCAAAGGTTTTGTGACGAGCGGCAACAAGTGGACGATGCGGCGTAACCCGTGCTCCCGGAACGGCAGCGCACTCCGCGCCATCACGCTCCGCAGCCGGGCGAATTCATCAAAATCGGGAATAAACGGATGCTGCACCGGGCCGTCCCCGGCGGGGCGGGCGCGTCGCTGAAAGCGGTCGCCGTTCTCCCCTGGCAATTTAGTTCACGCCGTTCTTTTTCCCTTCCGGTGCGGCCTCTCCGCGATCGCCGTCGTGGCCG
>DASTNU010001078.1:0-3199 GCA_035720605.1 Longimicrobium sp.
CACTCACGCACTCACGCACTCACGCACTCACGCACTCACGCACTCACGCACTCACGCACTTCATTCCCCCGGAGAGCCGAAGATGACGACGACCGAGGCGGCGGCGGACCCGCGCTACCCGGTGGGCCGGTACCGCATGGAGGGCGAGGTCACGCCGGAGCAGCGCGCCGCGTGGATCGACGAGGTGGCACAGACGCCGGCGCGGTTTCGCGCGGCGGTGCAGGGGCTGACGGACGAGCAGCTGGACACGCCGTACCGCGAAGGCGGGTGGACGGTGCGGCAGGTGGCGCACCACGTCCCCGACAGCCACCTGAACGCCTACACGCGCTTCAAGCTGGGGCTCACGGAAGAAAACCCGGCCATCAAGACGTACGACGAGGCGCGCTGGGCGGAGCTGGCGGATGCCCGCGAGCCGGTCGAGGTGTCGCTGACGCTGCTGGAGGCGGTCCACACCCGCTGGGACGTGGTGCTGCGCTCGCTTTCGGACGAGCAGTGGGCGCGCACCATCCAGCACCCCGACTGGGGCCGCGTGCGGCTGGACGGCCTGCTGGGGCTGTACGCCTGGCACGGCCGCCACCACACCGCCCACGTCACCCGGCTGCGGGAGCGGATGGGCTGGTAGGAGCCCCTCCCCCCGGCCCCCTCCCCGCACGAACCGCCGTGCGGAGAGGGGGAGACGACCGCGCAGACCGCGGCGACGCGCCCTTCTTCTCCCCTCCGCCCTTCCTCGATCGCACGAACCGACCATGGCGCAGACGGCAACGGCCCACCTGCTCTCCGACCGGCAGGTGGACGTCGAAACCCCCGAGCACGTGGCCATCGGCTACGACCTGGCGGACCTGGGCTCGCGCTTCACCGCGCTGCTCATCGACTGGGCGCTCATCATCCTGGGGCTCGTGGGGATCTGGCTGTCGCTGTACGTGCTGGCCAGCCTGCTCGGGCTCCGCAGCGCCCTCCTGGGGCTGGGCCTGGCGATCGCCATCTTCGCCGCCTTCGTGCTGCAGTGGGGCTACTTCGTGTTCTACGAAGGGCTGCGCGACGGGCAGACGCCGGGAAAGCGGCGGATGGGGATCCGGGTGGTGCACGACGGCGGCTTTCCCCTGACGGTGCGCGCCGCCGCCGTGCGCAACCTGCTGCGGGTCGTCATCGACGCCCAGCCCGCCGGCTCGTTCGGCGTGGGCGGCCTGGCGATGATGCTGCACCCGCAGACCAAGCGCGTGGGCGACATGGCGGCGGGCACCGTGGTCGTCCGCGACCGCACGGGGCAGCCGATCCCGGAAGAGACCTCCGCCCCCGTGGCGTCCGCCCTGGGCCGCCCGCGGCTGACGGACGAAGAGTTCGCCGCGCTGCAGATGTACGCCTCCCGCCGCGCGGCGCTGGACTCCGCCGTCCGCAGCAGCATCTCGCGCAAGCTGATGACACAGGTGGAGCGCCACTTTGCCGAGGACACGCGGCGGTGGGAGATGAGCCCCGACGCGTACCTGGCCCTGGTGCACGACGAGGAGATGGCGCGGCGGCAGGCCTCCGGCGCCGGCGGGCGCTCGGGGACGGCGCAGGCGACGGCGCTGGTGCGGCGGCAGCGCAGGGAGTGGGACGAGTACCAGAAGCTGCTGGACGACGCGCGCACCCGCGGCCTGGACCGGCTGGGCGAGGCCAAGGTCTCGCGCTTCGCCGCGCTGTACCGCGAGATGGCGGCGGACCTGGCGCGGGCGCGCACCTACGGCGGCTCGCCGGAGCTGCTGTACACCATGGAGCGGCTGGTGGGATTCGGCCACAACCTGCTCTACCGCCCGCCCACCCGCTCCTGGCGCCGCTTCGTGGCCTTCGCGCGCGGCGGCTTCGCGGCGCTGGTGCGGCGGCGCTGGAAGCCGATCCTGGCCGCCTCCCTCCTCTTCTACCTTCCCCTGCTGCTCGGCTACGCGGCGGTACGCCGCGATCCCGCGCTGGCCGGCGAGCTGGTGGGCGCGGAGCTGATGTCCCGGGTGGAGGACGCGGCGGAGAAGGAGCGGCGGGGCGAGGGCTACGTGGAGATGCCGGAGGTCTTCATGCCGGCGATGGCGACGGATCTGATCAGCAGGAACGTGCAGGTCACCTTCATGGCCTTCGCGGGCGGCATCCTGGCGGGGCTGGGAACGGTGTGGATCCTGCTCCTCAACGGGATACACCTCGGCTCCGCGGTGGGCGCGTTCGCCAACGTGGGGCAGACGATGCACCTGCTGGAGTTCATCGCGGCGCACGGCGTCATCGAGCTCACCGCCATCTGCATCGCCGGCGGCGCGGGGCTGTGGATGGGCTCCGCCTTCCTTCTCCCCGGCCGGCGGACGCGCCGCGAGGTGCTGGTGACGCGCGGCCGCGAGGCGGTGTCGCTCATCGGCGGAACGGCGCTGATGCTGGTCGTCGCGGGATCGATCGAGGGCTTCATCTCTCCCTCGGAGCTGCCGCGCGAGGTGAAGCTGATGCTGGCGTCGTTCTTCGCCCTGGCGATGATCGCCTACTTCGCCTTTGCGGGGCACGGCGTGGAGCACCGCGAGGCCGCCGAGCACGCCGGCGACCGCTGACCCCGCGCGCGAGCGGGCCGCACCGCGTATCTTGTGCGCGCCATCCATCCCTGGACGCACCCTGACCCGAACGCCGATGCGCGTGCTGAAGCACCTCTTCGACAACAACCGCGCGTGGTCGCGGCGCATGGTCGCCGCCGACCCCGACTTCTTCGCGCGCCTGGTGGAGCTGCAGGCGCCCCACCACCTGTGGATCGGCTGCTCCGACAGCCGCGTTCCCGCCAACCAGATCGTGGGGCTGGCGCCCGGCGAGCTGTTCGTGCACCGCAACGTGGCCAACGTGGTGGTGCACACGGACCTCAACCTGCTCTCGGTGCTGCAGTTCGCCGTGGACGTGCTGCAGGTGCGCGACGTGATCGTGTGCGGGCACTACGGCTGCGGCGGCGTGGGCGCGGCGCTGCAGAACCAGAAGGTGGGGCTGGCGGACAACTGGCTGCGGCACGTGAAGGACGTGCGCGACAAGCACGCGGCCGTGCTGGCGGAGATCGACGATCCCGTGGCGCGCCTGGACCGCCTGTGCGAGCTGAACGTGATCGAGCAGGTGAACAACGTCTGCCAGACCACGGTGGTGCAGGACGCCTGGGCGCGCGGGCAGGAGCTGGCGGTGCACGGGTGGATCTACCGCCTGCAGGACGGCCTGC
>DASTNU010001079.1:0-3072 GCA_035720605.1 Longimicrobium sp.
CGCCGATGGGCCACACCGCGCGCCACACCACCAGCCCGCGCCGGTGGTACGCCCACGCCCCCCGCACGGAGGTGGGAAGGATGACGAAGAGGCTGGTCGCGTGCGCCGCCACCGTCGCCACGTCCGCGGGCGGGGCCACGCCCGACCAGCCGGGACGGGCATAAAAGAAGTAGAGGAAGGGCACCATCAGCACCCCTCCTCCCACGCCCACCAGCCCCGAAAGGAGGCCGGCGAGCAGACCGACGACGAATACGACGACGCTCGAGGCAGCGCCCATCAGCGCCGGCTGGCCGTCCCCTGCGCCGCCGGCCTCGGCTGCACCGAGCGGATCAGCGCCTGCGTGCTGGGTGCCTGCTGCAGCAGCCGCACGGCCTCCTGCAGCACCCGGTCGGTGGCGTCGTCGCGGCGCGCGGCCACCGGCGGGCCGAACTTGCTGCGCGCGATCTCGTCGACGAGCTGCGCGTCGATGAAGCGCTGGGCGCCCTGGAACTGCTCCCAGGTCACCTCCACCCCGTTGGCCCGCAGCCGGTCGAAGAACTCGCGGCGCATGGCCGGCGTCACCGCGAAGTCCTCGCGCAGCTCGGGGTGGGCGCGCTCGTACGCCACCGCGTAGCTGAACAGCGCGTCCTGGAACTTCGCAGCCTGGCGCGACGCCGCGCGGAAGAAGTCGCGCTCCTGCGTGGTGAACGTGTCCTGGCGCACCGTCATGTCCGGCACGATGCCGCCGCCGCCGTACACCACGCGCCCGCTGGCCGTGCGATACGGCACGCGCGTGGTGGAGTCCTGCTGCATCGGGTTGCCGTCCGCGCCCAGCGCGTCCGGGTCCTCCTCCAGCGCGGCCTCCTGCCCCGGCCGGGCGTCCTTCTGGATGGAGCGCCCCACCGGCGTGTACCACTTGGCCGTGGTCATCTTCAGGAAGTTGCCTCCCGAGAGCCCGAAGAGCGACTGCACGGAGCCCTTGCCGTAGGTGGTGGTCCCCAGCACCACCGCGCGGTCGTGGTCCTGCAGCGCGCCGGCCACGATCTCCGCCGCGCTGGCGCTGTAGCCGTCCACCAGCACCGCCACCGTGAGCCCCTCATAGCTCTCCGGCGTCACGGCCCGGTAGGTCTCGCTCTCCCGCGGGTCGCGGGCGCGGGTCTCCACCACCGCCTGGCCGCGGGTCAGGAACAGGTCGGAGACGCCCACCCCCTGGTCCAGCAGCCCGCCCGGGTTGCCGCGCAGGTCCAGCACCAGCGAGCGGGCGCCCTCGCCGCGCAGCCTGTCGATCGCGGCGCGCAGCTCCTCGGTGCTGCTCTCGCTGAAGACGATCAGGTTCACGTACCCCACGCCCGGCGCCACCAGGTAGGCGTGGGGCACCGAGCGGACGTGGATCTCTTCCCGGTTGATGCTGAACGAGATGGGCTGGTCCACGCCCACCCGGTGGATCTTGAGCTGCACCGGGGTGCCGCGGGGGCCGCGCAGCTCCTTGACCGCGTCGTCCTCCGTCCACCCCTCGGCGCTCTTGCCGTTGATCTCCAGGAACCGGTCGCCCACCCGCATCCCCGCGCGCTCCGCGGGGGTCTCGGGCAGGATGCTGATGGCGGTGACCCAGCCGTCGCGCGAGGAGATCTGGATCCCCAGGCCGCCGTACTCGCCGCTGGTCTGCCGGTGCAGGTCCTGATACTGCTCCTGCGTCATGAAGGTGGTGTGGGGGTCGCCCAGCTCCGTCAGCAGCCCCTCTACGGCCTTCTGGTACAGCGAGTCGTCCGACTGCGGCTCCACGTAGCGGCTGCGGACGTGCTCGAACACCTCGTTGAACAGCCGCGCGCGTCCAAAGACGCTCTGCTGGCCGCCCACGTCCTGCTGCAGCAGCCATCCGCCCGAGACCAGGGCGACGCCGGCCACCAGCGCGGGCGCGACGACGGTACGGTTGAGCTTCATCGAACCTCCGGAGACCACCTGCCTGGGAAACGGGCCGCACACCCGCGCGCGGACCCCTCTTATCCGCTGATAAACCCCGCTGCCGCAAAAGTTTCTGGAAAACGGGCGGCCAGCGCCTGCCGCACCCGCCGCTGCACCTGCTGCGGCGTTCCGTCCGCGTCCACCCGCAGAATCCCGGCCACCCGCGCGGCGTGCTCGCGGTACGCGGCGGCCACCGTGCGGTGGAAGGCGGAGTCCTCCCGCTCCATGCGGTCGGCGGACTTGCCGGCCTGCCGCTGCCGCCGCGCGCCCACCTCGGCGTCCACGTCCAGCAGCACCGTCGCGTGGGGGGTCACGCCGCCGGTGGCGAAGCGGTTGCAGGCGGCCACCTCGTCCAGCGGCAGTCCGCGCCCGGCCCCCTGGTACGCCAGGGTGGACAGCTCGAAGCGGTCCGCGATCACCACCCGTCCCGCGGCGACGGCGGGCGCCACCACCTGCTCCACGAACGCCGCGCGGGCCGCCAGCATCAGGAAGAGCTCGCTCCGCGCGGGAACGTCCAGCGCGACCTCGTCCAGCACCGTCCGGCGCACCCGCTCGCCCAGCGGGGTGCTCCCGGGCTCGCGCGCCACCACCACGTCCACGCCCTGCCCGCGCAGCCACTCCGCCAGCAGCGCCACCTGCGTGGTCTTGCCGCTCCCCTCCACCCCTTCGAAGGCAAGGAACAGGCCGGGCTTACCCTCGCCGTGCGGCGCGTCTTCCATCAGTTGCGGCAGGGTGGATGAGCGGATCGGGGAGGGTGGACCGCGGCTTTCGTGACGAATCTATGCGTCCCTCGCCGGTGCGTCCAACCTGCCCGGATGGAACCCGGCAAGAAGGTCTCTTCAGCGGCCCAGGAGCGAGAGGGAGAGCGAGACGCGCCAGAACGACTCTTCCAGCCCCACCGCGCCGCCGCCGCGCAGGCCGCGCTCGCCGGAAAGGTCCAGCGAGGCCGCGCCGCCGCCGAACACCATCCCCAGCCCCGCCGTGAGCGCGCGCTCGTCGGGGAACTCGCCGTCCTCCGTCCAGCGGAAGGGGAGCTGGGCAAAGCGCCCGCCCAGGCGCACGGGGAGCGGGCGGCCCAGGAAGCGCATGGCCTCGTACTCCACCCCGCCCGCCACCTGCACGGCGTCGCGC
>DASTNU010001080.1:0-2291 GCA_035720605.1 Longimicrobium sp.
CACCGCGCCGGCCACGAAGAGGGTGCGCAGGAAGTCGGGGACGGGGACGGACTCGTCGCGGTCGGCGAACCACCCGGTGCGAAAGGCGCCGCCCTCGAACGCCAGGTAGTGGCACCGGCCCCCGTCGCCCAGCTCCATCACGCCGGTGAAGCCGCGCTCGCGCAGCAGGGGAAAGAGGCGCTCCGGCCGCCCCGGGTCCAGCTCGGCCGTCAGCGGCAGCGGGGGGTGCACCAGGGTGGAGAGCATGGCCCGCTGCTGCGCCTCAGACGCGCCGAAGTAGCCGATCTGCCCGCCCTCGCCGCGCTCGCTCTCGGTAGAGGCCAGCCGCAGCACCTCGCTGAGCGCCGCCGGCCCGCGCCCCTGCGGGGTGATGCGCGCCGCGTAGAACGGCTCGCCCTCGCGCATGAAGATCAGGAAGCAGCGCTCGCCCAGCTGCACGGCCACGAAGCCGGGAACGCGGGCCTGCCGGTCGCGCTTGCCGTCGCTGAGGATGCCGGGAAGGTTGACGTACGCGAGCCTGGTGCGCGGAAGGTACTCGGTGTCGCGCGGAAAGCGGTAGATCATCGGCGGGATGATGAGCGGAGCGGATGCATGGAACCCGCAGGGGCGCGGGGTCACGATCCGTGCCGCGGCGCAAGCGATTGTGGGAAAAGACGATGTGGGGGACGGGCGAGGCGCGCCGCCTCGCAATGCGCAACCGGCGGCGCAGTTTGCGAAGGAGATGTGGACGGGAAACAGGTTGCAGGGGACGGCCCGCGAAGGGCGCGGATCCCCTGCAACCTGTCCCCCGTACCCCCGCCGCTACGCCGCCAGCTGCTCCTGGATCTTGCGGTCAAGCACCGGCTTGGGCACGGCGCCCACCACCTGGTCCACCACCTGGCCGTTCCTGAAGAACAGGATGGTGGGGATGGAGCGCACGTTGAACTGGGCGGCGGTGCGCGTGTTGGCGTCCACGTCCAGCTTGCCCACCTTCACCTGGCCGGCGTACTCCGCCGCCAGCTGCTCCACGAACGGGGCGATGATGCGGCAGGGCCCGCACCAGGTCGCCCAGAAGTCAACCATCGAAAGGCCGTTGTTGTCCGCGATCTCCTGCTGGAAGTTCGCGTCCGTGACCACCGTGATGTTCTCGCTGTCCGCCATGTCTCTGTTCCCTTCCCCGTTCTGGGCCCCGCGGGCCCGGTAGCGGTAGCCGCGCCCGGCGTTCCGGGCTATCGTGTCGCGGCTTTCCCTCTCTCCTGATACACCGTACGATCCGTACCGGAGCACCTGATGACCGAGCGCGCGCTGGATCACGTGGGAATCGCGGTGCACTCGCTGGACGAATCGCTTCCCCTCTTCGAATCTATCACCGGGCACAAGGGGCACGGCCGCGAGCGCGTGGAGTCGCAGGGGGTGGAGGTGGTGTTCCTGGGCACCGGCGACGGCCGCCTGGAGCTGCTGGCCCCCACCCGCGACGACAGCGCCGTGGCGAAGTACCTCGCCAGGCGCGGCCCGGGGATGCACCATCTGTGCTACCGCGTCGCCAGCGTGGCGGCGGAGCTGGAGCGCTACCGCGCCGAGGGCCGGCGGCTCATCGACGAGGCTCCCCGCCCCGGCGCCGCGGGCCATCTGGTGGCGTTCGTGCACCCGAAGTCGACGGGCGGCGTGCTGGTGGAGCTGCTGGAGGAGGGAATAGGGAATAGGGAATAGCGGGAAACGGCGACCGCACCACCGGATGCCGTCGCCGTTGCAGGCCATTCCCCTATTTCCCTTGCCGTCATCCCCGCGGCTGCATCGCGGCCTCCACGTCCACCATCTCCACCAGCCAGCGGCCGCCGGGGCCCTGCACCACGGTAAAGGGGATGTCGACCACGCGCCGGCCCTGGCGCAGCTGCACGGTCACCCGCCGCGCCTCCGGCCGGTTGGCGACGGGCTGCACGCCGGTCATGGAGTAGGTGTCGTGGCGCAGCACCCCGGCGATGGCCTGCATGCGCCGGGTCACCCGCGCGGGCGCCTGCTGCTCCGCCAGCGGCCCCCGCGCCGTCCCGAAGACGTACCCCATCTCCGTGTACCGCTGCTGCGCGGCCAGGCCGATGAACTGCTCCACCGCCGACGCCGGCGCCATGGCGCCGGTGCCCGCCGCAGGCCCCGCCACGGGACGGCGCCCGCCTCCACTGCTGCAAGCGGCAAGGAAAAAGGGAACGACGAGCACCACGGCGAAGAGATGCCTGGGACGCACGTGACCTCCGGGCGGGGGGATTCTGGATGGATTGCAATGTGTGCTGTGGGCAACAGTGTAACTCCAACCAGCA